>JAYVSA010000186.1:0-7169 GCA_043775765.1 Breznakibacter sp.
TTATAACTGTATTCCTGGTTTTAGTATAGGCCTTTTATCTCTCCTTATTGCAGCAGTGTTATATTACATGAAATTACGAACAACCAAATTGTCGTCTCGTCACGTTAAAAAGAGTTGAGAGCTTTTTTATAAACGTCAATAGCTTTTTTTGCAGACGCTTTAGCATCAACAATCGCTTCAGGGTACTCAGAGGTTCCGTATTCTGGAATCCATTTGTTAATATATTCCTCTTGTTTATCAAATTTTTCTGCCTGCAAAGACGGATTAAAGACTCTGAAATAGGGCGCCGCATCGCATCCCGAACCCGATGCCCACTGCCAATTACCCACGTTGGCCGAAAGGTCGTAATCGAGAAGTTTTTCGGCAAAATAGGACTCACCCCAGCGCCAGTCTATAAGCAAATTTTTACACAGAAAACTAGCCGTAACCATTCTTACGCGGTTGTGCATAAAACCCGTGGCATTGAGTTGACGCATACCCGCATCAACAAGCGGATAGCCTGTTTTTCCGTTGCACCAACACTCGAAATGGTGTTCATTATTGCGCCATTCAATTTTGTCGTAAGCTGGTTTAAATGAGTTTGTTGCGCTATACGGAAAGTGGTAAAGAATCATCATAAAGAAATCGCGCCATATAAGTTCATTGAGCCAAACCTCACTCAAATTGAGAGCTTTTTGAATCAGTTGCCTAATGCTTATGGTTCCAAATCGGAGGTGAAGTCCCATTTTGGAAGTGTTTTTGTTTGGGAAGTTTCGTATAGCCTCATAATTGCGAATAAGCTCATCGTTTGGTATGGATGATGGAAAATTAAGTTCCGATTTTACAAAGCCAATCTCCTCAAGTGTATGGGGTTGTTTGAATTCTAATTGTTTAAAGTTAATAAATAGATTAGTTGTATTATATGTTTGATAATCAAACTCTTTTAACTTTAGCTTCCATTGATTTTTATAGGGTGTAAATATCGTATAAGGCTTTTTGTCGGCTTTTAATATATCGTTTTTTTCAAAAATAACTTGGTCTTTAAACGTGTGAAAGGTAATACCCGATTCAGAAAGATAATTGCTTATTTCTGCATCTCTTTTTAAGGCATAAGGTTCATAGTCGGAATTAGTAAACACATGTTGCACGTTATAACTTATTAAAACATCCTTAAAGGCATCTTGTGGAGTATTGAAATAGGTTTTGAGCGATGACTGAAGCGGTTTAAGCTCGTTGTTTAAACGTTCTATTTGATTGCGGATAAATGTGACTCTCGCATCATTTCGGTTGGATAGTTTGTCTAAAATCAATTTGTCGAATATGAAAATCGGTACAACCTTTAAGCCACAATTAAGAGCGTGAAAAAGTCCTACATTATCATTTAAGCGTAAATCTCTTCTGAACCAGAAAATAGCTACTTTCTCATCTCTATTGCTCATTGTTATTAGATACTAGAGTTGTTTTATTTGTCTTTAAATTTACTCTTTACGCCATGATATTTGTTCGACTTTAGCAAATTTTAGAATATAACAACGGCGCAAGCAAAGAGTTTGTATTTTATTCAGCATCGAACCACATATTTTAAAAAGAAAGATTAATTTTGAACTCTACATTTTTAAAGTATAAGATATTGAAAAAGAGGATTTTACCAGCCGAATGGGCACCGCAAGAGTGTGTGCAACTTACTTGGCCTCATGCCAATAGCGATTGGGCGCCTTATTTGGAGGAAGCAATTTGCTGTTTCTGCCAAATAGCAAAAGAAATTTCCAAACGCGAATTGCTTATTATTGTTTGTGTTGATATTGAGTTGGTTAAAGGTCAGTTGGCCGACGTTAATTTTCATAACATTGCTTTTGTGGAGGCGCAAACCAATGATACTTGGGCGCGCGACCATGGGGGTATAACCGTTATTGAAGATGGAAAGGGTTTGATACTCGATTTCATGTTTAATGGGTGGGGGTTGAAATTTGCATCGAACCACGATAACCTAATTACCAGAAACGTTTACCATACCATTTTTAAAGATTATTACCAGTATTCGAACCGCTTGAACTTCATTTTAGAGGGTGGTGGTATTGAATCAGATGGTGAAGGGACTTTACTTACCACATCGGAGTGTTTGTTATCGCCTAATAGAAATGGCGGATATGCCAAAGACGAAATAGAGACTATTCTGAAGCAAGAGTTTGGTGTAAAGCGGGTTTTGTGGGTGAATAATGGCTATTTAGCGGGTGATGATACCGATAGTCATATAGATACATTGGCTCGTTTGTGTTCTAAAGATACCATTGCTTACGTTCAGTGTACCGATGTAAAAGATGAGCATTACGAGGCTTTAAAAGAGATGGAGAAAGAGCTCCAAGCCTTTAAAACGGATGATGGAAAACCGTATAATTTGGTTGCCCTTCCAATGGCCGATAAAGTTATTTTCGATGAAGAAAGACTTCCGGCTACGTATGCTAACTTTTTGATAATGAATGGAGCCGTATTAGTGCCAACTTATAACTCACCCAAAGATTTGGTTGCGTTAGAGATACTTGCAAAGGTTTTTCCCGATAGAGAGATTGTGGGCGTAGACTGCTCGGTATTAATAAAACAACACGGTTCACTTCATTGCGTTACGATGCAGTATCCTAAAATTATTGAATAATGACAAATAGAAATATTAAAGTTGGATTGGTGCAATTAACCATTTCTTCTGATATAGGACAAAATATTCAAAAGCTTTCGTTGAAAGTACGTGATGTGGTTGCCAAAGGAGCCCAACTGGTGGTTTTACAGGAGCTACATAATTCGCTTTATTTCTGTCAGGTTGAAGAGCCAGCGAATTTTGATTTAGCTGAGACTATTCCAGGTAACTCTACCAATATATACGGTAAGCTGGCTAAGGAGTTGGGTATTGTTTTGGTAACATCGCTTTTTGAAAAGAGAGCACCGGGTGTTTATCATAACACTTCTGTTGTGTTTGATACCGATGGTTCAATTGCTGGAAAATATAGAAAGATGCACATTCCAGATGATCCGGCTTATTATGAGAAATTCTATTTCACGCCAGGTGATATAGGTTTTGAGCCTATACAAACCTCGTTAGGAAAGTTAGGTGTTCTTATTTGTTGGGATCAATGGTACCCTGAGGCGGCACGTTTAATGGCCTTAAAAGGGGCAGAGGTGCTTATTTACCCAACGGCTATTGGTTGGGAGTCCACTGATTTGGAAAATGAGAAGATGCGTCAGAAAGATGCCTGGGTATTGTCGCAACGCGGACATGCGGTGGCCAATGGGTTACACGTGATTTCTGTTAATAGAGTAGGGCACGAGCTCGATCCATCGGGCGTTACCAATGGTATTCAGTTTTGGGGAAATAGCTTTGTAGCTGGTCCGCAGGGTGAAATAATTGCTGAGGCCAACAACACAACAGAAGAGTTGATAGTAGTAGATATTGATTTGAATAGAACTGAGGCCGTAAGACGTATGTGGCCTTTCTTTAGAGACCGTCGTGTAGATGCTTTTGGCGATATTACTAAACGATGGCGAGATTAAGAGAGTATTAACCTTTCAGGGTTAGGGGGAAAACAACAACCAGTTATCAAAAACACCTAATCAGTTATGTAAAAACGACAACTAGTTATGTGAAAATGACAATCAGTTATCAAAAAATGACAACTAGTTATGTAAAAATGATAATTGGTTATGATAAAATGACAACAAGTTGTGATAAAATGATAATCAGTTATGTAAAAATGATAACTAGTTATCATTTTGGGTACCGGGGGGTACCTCTGAGGTAGGGGGGAGTACTGCCCAGGTACTCCCTCCATGCACTAAAATTAGAGAGTCACATTTAAGTTCATCCCAACAGGATGGTATGTTTATAGCAAAATTAAGTGCTTTTCTATTAGATCCCAGCCGGGATTGTACCCAATAATAGGTCTATTTCTATAGAGATACGATCACGCTATTCTCAAACGATTAGTTTAATAGATAACCATTCTTAATTTTGTGTTAGTTGGCCAAGACTGGGGTCTTGCGTGAGCGGTTGAAGCGGATACCCCACAGGGCGGGTATGGTGGCGGTGGAGCTTGCGGAACAGCACCATACACGACCGAGGAGTATGAGCGAAAAACGCGACAGTAGGGGCCAGTGATTTCTGGATTAATTGTTGGCGTGAGACTTGATGTATTTTTAATTGCCCCTACTGGCACGCCCCAAACAAGGAGTTTATATACTCTTTTGAATTTGACCTTTTCTGATTATTTGATATTTTACAACAAAAAACGGGTACCTCTTTCGAAGTACCCGTTTTTGTTAGCAACAAGTGCGCTTGCTTATTTTTTCTTTTGAAGTGACTTTTGTTTGTTTTGCATCTCTTCCAATTTTTGTTGGAATTTCGATTTATTAACCGGCTTTTGCTTGTGAGCGTGAATTTGTGCTAATAGTGCATCTTCATCTACAAATCGGCGAATTACCATTGTTTGGATAATAGTGATAAGCGTAGAGATAAAGTAGTAGTAGCTTAAGCCTGAAGCGTAATCGTTAAACATACCCAAGAAAATGATTGGCATTAAATACATCATCCATTTCATGCCTGGCATTTGGGCACTGCTTTGGCCTAAATCTTGACTCATATTGGTGTACACAATGTTTGTACCAGCCATTAAGAGGGTAAATAAACTGATGTGTGCACCGTAAAATGGGATATTCCAAGGTAGGTTATAGATAGAATCGTAAGACGATAAATCTGTTGCCCATAAGAATGATTGCTGGCGAAGTTCTATGGCGGCAGGGAAAAACTGGAACATTGCAAAGAGAATAGGCATTTGAAGCAACATTGGCAAACATCCGCCAAGAGGATTCACCCCAGCTTTTTTGTAAAGAGCCATTGTGGCTTGCTGACGTTCCATGGCTTTGTCGGCAGGAATGCGAGCATTAATTTCATCAATCTCTGGTTTTAACACGCGCATTTTAGCCGAAGAAACATACGACTTATAAGTAAGCGGGTAGAGTATCATCTTAATAATAAGGGTTAAGAGTAGAATGATTAAACCATAGCTACCAATAAAGCCTTCTAAGAAGTTGAATATCCACATGGCAAAATAGTTGATGTAACGCAAGAAACCCCAGCCCAAATAAACCAGCTTTTGAAGTTCGTATCCGTTTTTCTCGTATTGCTTAAGGATATTGAAATCGTTAGGTCCAAAATAGAAGCTGTACTCCTGCACAGAGGCTTGTCCCATTACAGGTAAACCAATTTTTGCACTAGCCGTGATTATTTTTTCACTTGTTACATCGAATTTACCTTCGCTGTTTTTAGGAATTGTACCAGCAATAGTTGCCGAAACAAACGGATCTTTAGCAATAAGAACCGATGAAAAGAACTGACTTTTAAAGGCAATCCATTGAATTTTTGTTCTTAACTCTTCTTCAGAATCTTTTGTAACCGATAAACTTGAAACCTCATCTTGGTAATATTTATAATGAATACCAGAGTAGCGGTGTTCAAACGAGTGTCCTTTTTCCTGACCTAAAACATCGGTTTTCCACTCAAGCTCAGCGGCGCCACGGTTAAAGTTCATCACATTTTGCAGGTTGTTCGATGCAATTGAGAAATCAACCATGTATGAGTTTTCGGCAAGCGTGTAGTTGTATACCAACGAGCTTCCTTCTCCTGCGGCAAGTGTAAATGATTTTGAATGAGCGCTAACATCTTTCCCAACAAAGAAAAGATCGTTGGTATTAAAAACCCTATTGTTGTGAGTAAATGTAAAACCAAATTTATTCTGATCTCCTTGAAAAAGGATAAGTGGCTTACCATCAAAGGTTTTATAATCCTTTAATTGAACTGAATAAATACGTCCACCTCTGTTTGAGATAATTATTTTAACCAATTTATTTTCAAGAGTTGTAAAAGCTACATCGCCAGCTACAGCATTGGTAAAAACACCATATTCCTGCTCATTTTGCACAGAGTCTTGAGTAGTTACTGGTTTAGCAGCTATTTCTAAGGCTTTTATACGCGCCTGTTCTTCTACAACCTTCTGAGACTCAACCATTGTTATAGAGTCTTGGTATTGGCGCTGAGCACGAAGTTGCGCTTCACTCGGCTTGTTAATATAGGTAAATAAACCTATAATGGCCACTATCAGGACTCCGCCGTAAATTAGATTCTTATCCATTTATTATTTTACTTGTTGGTTACTTATTAAAAAAAATAAAGTCAGAATAACAACTCGGAATAACCCAAATGTGTTTCTTCTGACTTTTAAAATATTATCTATTTTGCAATTGCAGCCTTAATAAATGCCATAAAGAGTGGCTGGGGTTGCAATACCGTACTTCTGTATTCTGGATGAAACTGAACCCCAACAAACCATTTGTGAGTAGGAATTTCAACTATTTCAACCAGTCCAGTGTCGGGGTTGGTACCTACAGCCTTCATTCCTGCTTTTTCAAACGCTTCGAGATAGTCGTTATTAAACTCATATCGGTGTCGGTGACGCTCTTTAATATTAATAGTATTATTATAAGCGGCAAAAACCTTTGTGTCAGCAAGAAGTTTACAGTCATAAGCGCCCAAACGCATAGTTCCACCTTTTTCTGTTACGTTTTTTTGCGTCTCCATAAGGTCAATAACAGGGTAGGGAGTGCTTCTGTCCATTTCGCGAGAATTGGCATTTTGCAAATCCAGAACATTGCGAGCATATTCAATTACTGCACATTGCATTCCCAAGCAAATACCAAAGAAAGGCACATTGTTTTCGCGTGCATAGCGAACAGCTTCAATTTTTCCCTCTATACCACGATGTCCAAAACCTGGAGCAACCAAAATACCATCTAAATCTTTCAGTTTCTCGGCAGCGTTAGACGCGTTAATCTTTTCTGAATGAATTAATTGAATATTTACCTTACGGTCATTATAAGTAGCTGCATGGATAAGAGCTTCAATAATTGATTTATAAGCATCGGCAAGCTCAACATATTTACCAACCAAACCAATATTTACAACCTTAGTAGCATTCTTTAGTTTCGACAAAAATTCTTTCCATTCGCCCATTTCAGCAGGCACATCCATTGGAAGTTGAAGTTTTTTCATCACTATTTCATCAAGTCCCTCTTCTTGCATCTTAACTGGAACTTCATAAATCGTTTTAACATCGATACTTTGAATAACCGCCTTTGGATCAACGTTACAG
>JAYVSA010000187.1:0-5657 GCA_043775765.1 Breznakibacter sp.
GGCTTTACCTTTTTCACGATACATCTTTGGTTTAATAAGCACCAAAATGCCGTTATTTTTGCCCTTTTGACCAATACCCCACTTTTCGCCCATTTTAAAGGCAAAATCTGATGCTTCGGTACCATCTAGCGTTGTAACAATGGCAACGACTATTTGCGTCGAAGTCTCATTATTAAACTGCACCAACCGTTGCTCAAGATCATTCACCTGTGAGGCATCTAAAATTCCCGCAAAGTCATTCACCAAACGAGGTGGATTCGGCGCATCGGGAATCGTTTGTGCCTGAGAAATTAACGAAAAACAGACAATTGATAATATTAAGAGTATTCTTTTCATAATTTATTTTTTACCGAATGAAATTTCATCGGGCAACTCGTTAATGTCGTCTGATTGATAAGGAAAATTTATTTTGAGCTGTTCGCCACAGGCTAAAATGCCCGATATAAGACCGTCAGTAAAGTCTCCTGCACGAAAATGATGTTCCATATCAGCCTTAATGGCATCCCAAAAATTGGACTCAACTTTAGTGTTTATACCTACATCGCCAAGAATTGCAAATTTTTTATGGCGATATGCTAAATAAAACAGAACCCCATTACGGAGTTCTGTTTTATGCATATTAAGTTTCTCAAACCAATAAGTAGCTCTATCGAGTACGTCTATTTTGCATTCGCCTTCGAGATGAACCCGAATTTCACCAGAAGTATTAAGTTCTGCTTGCTTAATGGCGCTTACAATGGCCTCGCGTTGTTCTTTTGTGAAAAAGTCTTTTGTCATTAGGCGAATAAATTAAAACTGTACTTTCGGAGCGGTTTTAGCGCCTTCTTCTGCCTGAAAATAAGGCTTCTTATTAAAATCGAACATTTTTGCAATCATGTTTTTAGGAAATTGCTGAATGTAGGTATTATAATCGCGCGTTGCATCGTTAAACTTCTGACGTTCAACGGTTATCCTGTTCTCTGTTCCTTCCAATTGAGCTTGCAAATCCAAGAAATTTTGGTTGGCTTTCAAATCTGGATAGTTCTCGGTAATCATCATCAATTTACCCAAGGCTCCCGACAAACCTTGCTGAGCCGACTGAAATTTAGCCAATGCTTCTGGTGTCAATTGATCGGCATTTATGTTTACACTGGTTGCTTTTGCTCGCGCTTCTATAACACCTTCTAATGTAGAGCTTTCATGAGCAGCATAGCCTTTTACGGTTGCAACAAGGTTCGGTATCAAATCGGCACGACGTTGGTAAACGTTTTGAACTTGCGCCCAGGATGCATCAACGGCTTCCGACTTGGTAACCATTGAGTTATACCCGCAACTTGTTAATAACGGAGTTACTAAGGCTGCGAGGAGAAATAATTTTAACTTTTTCATTGTTCTTTATTTATTGGTTACAATTATGATTAGACATGGGTAAAAATAGTAAGAAAAATCTGATAAAAGAGTTGACTTTATAAAATAGTAGCTTATACTATAGTTAAAAAAACCTTATTATGAGAATCATAACTTTATTATTTGCAATAGTTACTGGGCCATTAATCTATGCGCAATCACTATTCATTTCAAAGGTGGCTTGTCCTTCTGACGAAAAAACAAATGGCAAATTTGTAACCCTTTTTAACGCAACGAATCAAACCATCGACTTTGATGTAAATGAATATTATTTGGTGCGAGAAACAAATGGTGGTGGAACTTATGGCAACAAAAAGCTTGTGGGAAAAATAGAACCTAACAGCAGCTATGTGGTTGCTGGAAAAACAGCATTTAAAGATGTTTTTGGCAAAGAACCTAATTGCGTGGCGGGTTGTGTTACGGGAAACGGAAACGACGCCTATTTTTTATACAAAGATGGAAACGAAAGCACGGGTGTTCTTATTGACATTTATGGTCAAGCAAATACAGATGGAACGGGTCTTATATGGGACTATACCAACTCTTTGGCCGAGAGAAATACAATACTAAACAGTAGTAATCCTATCTGGAATTTCAACGAATGGACAATCACAAAAGACAAGATTGCTGGAGCAATAGATCCTTGGAGCGCTTCATTTACGCCAACCTCAATTGGAGCAATACAACAAGCATCTTCCTTTGACGTCTATCCTAATCCAACAAAAAACATCATTAATTTAATCTCAGAAAAAGCATTAACAAAGGTGGATATTTACAACACGAAAGGCTCATTACTACAAGAAATAAATTGCGAAACACTGGAATATTTCACAATTGATATGGCTCCATTTCAATGCGGAATATACTATTTACAAATTAAAATATCCGACAACAACGTCATTACAAAAATGATAATAAGAGAATAGAAGCCTTTTAAAATCTCAACGCCATATTTGAGTTATCTTTCTACGCAACACATGTAACTGTTGTATAGAAAGATACCGATTAAAATCAACCACAGAATGTATCTCAGAGAAGAAAGGTGTAGAAAAAACTAAGTCGATATAAATTCGAATGAGTCGACATTATTATTTAGATTTGCGATAAAATAAATGCTTCGATATGCAAAACAGATTAATAAAACACCTATCCTTTATAACCTTTTCGACACTTCTGGCACTTTTCACGAACTGCCAAAAAGAGTCTATATACAGCGGAAACGAACCTGTTTTAAGATTTTCATCGGATACCGTAGCATTTGACACCGTCTTTACCTCTATTGGATCAGCAACCTTAAAAATGAAGGTTTTTAACACTATAAATGAAGATGTAATAATAAATAATATCTCATTAGCTGGTGGTGGCAAATCACCCTATAGGCTAAATATTGACGGGCTGGCCTCTAATTTCGCTTCCAATGTGAAGATAAAAGCGAAAGACAGCTTAATGATTTTTGTGGAGCTAACAGTTGACCCAAGAGGAGTAAACAATCCATTTTTAGTAACAGATTCTATTCGTTTCAATGTAAACGCTGGAGTATCTCAAGTCATGCTAACGGCTTATGGTCAGGATGTTATTAAACTCAAAAACAGTCACCTATCTACTTCTACACTATCTTCAGAGAAGCCCTATTTAATTTACGATACGCTCTTTATTGATGAAGGTGCAACAGTAGATATCGAAGCTGGAACACATTTTTATATGCATAGTAATTCGCGCATCATGATCAATGGAACCTTGAAAGCGAATGGTTCAATGAATCAACCAATTGTTTTTGAAGGCGATAGATTTACTAATTGGTATGTAAACTACCCTGGAACTTGGGGTGAAATAAAATTAACATCTAAAAGCAAGGCCTGCGAATTCAATTATGTAACCATTAAAAATGGCACAAACGGCTTTCTCTGCGATTCAATAGGATTAGATGGTAATAAAGTTGAGTTTTCGAATTTAATTATTGAAAACATTAGCCAAATAGGATTCTCAGCAATAAATTCCAACATACTCATTAACAATAGCTTAATAGGATATTGTCAAGATCGATCAATCGCCTTTAACTATGGCGGAAACTATCAAGTAACGCACTGCACAATAAGCAACTTTATTCACAACAAAGACTACCCCACTTCTGGTTCAAAAACAGTTCTTCTCAACAACTATTACACCAACAATGAAGGAACAATACTTACCAATCCTTTAACGCTGGCTACATTTGAGAATTCAATTATTTGGGGAAATAAAAATAGCATTAAACTCGATTACAAAACCACTACTGGAGAAATCGACAATGGATTAAACTTTACGTTTCAAAACTGCCTTATTCATGAAGATAAGATAATTAGCACTAGCGACACAACCCATTTCAAGAATGTTGTGGTAACTAAAGATCCAAAATTTATGGATAGAATAAATTACAACTACCATTTAGACACACTTTCGGAAGCCATAAATGCAGGAAACTTAAAATTATCACTGCCCTTCAAATTAGATTACGACCTGCAAGACAGAACATTGGACGGGAAGCCCGATTTAGGTATGTATGAAACCGTACTCAAATAACAGCTTATGATAAAGTTGGAGTTTGTTATTGTAGCAGTTTTACTCACGACAAGTGCTATCTTCTCGCAAGAAAACAAAAATGAACGTGCAATTCTTTTCTATAACACAGAAAACTTATTTGATACCCTCAACGATTCAATCACCAACGATGACGACTTTACTCCAGAGGGTTCTTATCATTGGACCAAAACGAAATATTATCGAAAAATCAACAATATATCAAAGGTATTATTAGATGCAAACGGATGGAATACCCCTTTCTTGATTGGACTCTGCGAAATTGAAAACGATAAGGTGTTAGAAGATCTTCTCTACATGGGCGGATTTTCTAAACTACATTACAAGATTATACACTATAACAGTCACGATGCGAGAGGCATTGATGTGGCGTTACTCTACAAATCAACAATTTTCAGTCCATTAACATCAGAACCTATTCGAGTAACGAATTCAGATAAAACATTCAAAACAAGAGATATTCTCTACGTTAAGGGAGTTGTAGACAAACTCGACACGGTTCACCTATTCATCAACCATTTCCCCTCAAGAAGAGGTGGAGAAGTTGAAAGTGAACCCAAGCGCCTTTTAGCAGCAACAATTCTTCGTGAGAAAATCGACTCTATTTGCTCCGTCAACCCCAATGCATTAATTCTTGCCATGGGCGATTTTAACGATTCACCAAACGACATTGCAATAACCTCCATTCTACTAAAACCTTTAGCAGCCAACAATTCACTAATTCCTCTCGCAAAACCACTACACAAATTAGGCATTGGAAGTCATAAATTTGCTGGCGAATGGAATATGATTGACCAAATGTTTATCAGCAACACATTCGCCCTAAAAACCAATCCTACTGGCACAACATCTAACGGATTCAATATAGTAACATTGCCCTATTTAACCGAAGATGACGAAGTTAATTTTGGCAAAAAACTCGTAAGAACCTATCTCGGCCCTAGGTATATTGGTGGATATAGTGATCATTTCCCTATCATATTTCGTTACGAAAACACAAAATAACGAAAAAAGCTCCTCGTTTCCGAGGAGCTTAAATAATAGTATGAAAGAAAAATTATTCCGCTACTTCATTACCGTAATCAACCAAAATTCTACCGCAATATTCGCATACGATAACCTTTTTATGAGTACGAATCTCAACTTGTTTTTGAGGTGGAATTTGATTAAAACAACCACCACAAGCATTACGATTGATAGAAACAACCGCTAAGCCATTACGTGCATTTGAACGAATACGATTAAATGCATTCACCAAACGTTCGTCAATATTCTCTTGCAATTTTGGTATTTTTGCCAACAATTGCTCTTCTTGCTCTTTTGTCTCGCTAATAATAGTGTTTAGTTCAACCTTTTTTATTTCTAAATCAGATTTACGCTCAACTAAAATCTTAGACAACTCAGTAAGGGTGTTTTTCTCCTTCTTAAGAGACTCATTGTACTCGCGCAATTGCTTTTCGTACAATTGATTATTTAACGTTTGGTACTCTACTTCTTTTTTCAAGGCATCGTACTCCCTGTTATTTCGAACAGCCATTTGCTGTGCTTCGTACTTTTTTAATAAAGTTGCACAATCTTTAACCTCGGTCGTTTTAGTAACTATTGCATCGCTAATACGCTTAACTTCTGCCTCTTTTTTACTAATACGCACCTCAATTCCTGCAATTTCATCTTCTAAGTCTTGCACTTCAAGA
>JAYVSA010000188.1:0-4489 GCA_043775765.1 Breznakibacter sp.
CGACATTATTCTTAAAGTAATGGCGCCATCAGAAGAGGAGATTAATCTTTTTCGCCCCGACCAGCTTCTGATCTCACAAATGGATGTTCATTCGCAATCGAAAGAGCTTCTTCGCAAACTGATGGACAAGAAAGTTTGCGCCATTGGTTACGAAGCTCTTCAAGACGGAATGGGTAATTTTCCCATTTTAAGGGTTATGAGCGAGATTGAAGGGTATGTTGCCATTATGGTTGCCTCCGAATATTTGAGCGTTGCACACAATGGGAAAGGTGTTCTCTTTGGTGGTATTACAGGTATTTCGCCAACTGAAATTGTTATTTTGGGTGCTGGTACGGCGGGTGAATTCGCGGCCAGAGCATCACTTGGATTAGGTGCCACCGTTAAAATATTCGACAACTCTTATAATAATTTGCGCGAAGTTGAACGTAATTTAGGGCAACGTGTTTTTACCTCAGTTTTGCATCCTCAAGCTGTAACGAAAGCTCTTAAATCGGCCGATGTTGTTCTTGGTTGCCTACACTATTCGCCACATAAAGGTAAGCCTTACATCATAACAGAGGAGCAAATAAGTCAAATGAAGCGCGGTTCTATTGTTATTGATTTATCTATTACCCTTGGAGGAAGTTTTGAAACGTCTGTTTGTACTTCAATTAAAAATCCGAGTTATTTTGCCAAAGGAGTTTTGCATTATTGTGTTCCAAATATTGCCTCGCAGGTATCTCGTACAAGCACAATAGCTCTGAGCAATATATTTGCCCCAATGCTCCTGAAACTGGCCGATTCAGGCGGTTTCTCGCAACTCATAAAAGAAGATTTGGGTATTTGTCAGGGAGTTTATCTTTATAAAGGCATTCTCACAAACCGTCGATTAGCGCACCGTTTTGATTTGCCATATAGCAATATCGATTTGTTAATGGCGGCGTTCTAATGACTTCTAATTTTTCTCTTTTTTGAAGAACAAAAGAGCATCTTTCAAGTTTTATAATTATGGATTCAAACAAAAAAGCTGGTCGATATGGTCGACTCTTGGCACAACTCACGCAATTAGTTTCCAAAAGCAACGATCCTATTGCTCAGATGGCTACAATTTCTGCGGTGCTTCAGCACAAAATGGACTATTTTTTTTGGTGTGGATTTTATAGATTAGTTAACGGTGAGTTGGTTGTGGGTCCTTATCAGGGGCCTGTTGCCTGTCAGGTTTTGCAAAAACACAGGGGTGTTTGTTGGGCTGGAATCAATCAAAACAAAAGCATCATTGTTCCCGATGTGCATCTTTTTTCTGGCCATATAGCGTGCGATTCCCGTTCTCAATCGGAAATTGTAGTTCCCGTGAGAGATAAAAATGGAAATGCTATTGCAGTGTTAGATGTCGATAGTAAAGTTCTCAATTCGTTTGATGAAATAGATGCTCAGTACTTAGAACAAATAGTGGCTTTGCTTATCCAGTAGCGGTTTTAGTTTTGTATTACAGCTTTATAAAATTATGATGACGCCAAATAATTCATCCTTCAAAAACATTATTTTTATTGCTGGTAGCGGGCGCAACGTGGGGAAATCTTTTTTGGGCGAATATCTGCTTGGGCAAATATCTGCTTTGTACCCCGTCAATTCACTGAAAATAACATCGCACTTTTACGAACCAACAAGCGGGCTTGTATTGCTCAAAAAGGGCACGAACTGGCGCCTCTTTGAAGAGACGAGGGCGAATGATGGTAAGGATAGTGAACGCTATTTAATGGCGGGTGCCGAACACTCCTATTATGCAGAAGTGGAGCAGAACTCTTTGCAATTATTTGTAAATGAATTACATGCATTTATCGACATAAATAAAATATTGCTTGTAGAATCGGCTGTTTTAGGTAACTTTATCACGCCAAATTTCGCCTTTTTTATTCAAGGCGAAGGCGAAAAAGTATGTACGTGGAATTTCCCTTATGTAGAGCTTCAATCAATTGATAGTAAGATTGTTTCGATGCCAAAATCATTAATATTTAAAGACGAAAAATGGCAAATAGAGTGGTGACGTTAGATGAAGGATTGGCCACTGTGCTCAAAACTGTTTTGCCTCTCTCCACCGAAATTGTTCCGTTGAGTGAGATGTTGCACAGGGTTTTGGCGGTCAATGTTTTATCGGGTTGCGATATGCCTCCATTCGATAAATCGGCCATGGATGGTTTTGCAATAAAGCAAGAGGAGATTGGTTTATTGTTGAAGATAAGCGGTGAAGCCACGGCGGGTGCTGGTTTTCTTGAATCGGTAAAATGTGGGGAAGCAGTAAGAATTATGACTGGTGCTCCTGTTCCTGAAGGTGCTAACATGGTTGTAATGAAAGAAGTAGCTATTGAAAAGGATGGTTCCGTTTCGTTTCATGGAGCGCCCAAAAACAGCAACATCTGCTATAAAGGAGAAGATGTAAAAACAGGCAATTTGGTATTAGAGAAAGGAAGTTGTCTTACATCTCGGCACATTGCTGTTTTGGCATCGGCTGGATATTCAGAAGCCGAAGTCTACCGTCAACCTCGGGTGGCTATTTTTGCAACGGGAAATGAGCTCGTTGAACCTGGTAAAAGGCTTAAAAAGGATACTATTTATAATTCCAATGCGCATCAATTAGTGGCTGAGTGTCAAACTATTGGCTTACAACCCAACTATTTAGGTATCTTGGCAGATACCTTTGAAGGTGTTTTAGAACCGCTAAAAGAGGCTATCAAAAATTACGATGCCATCATTTTATCGGGTGGTGTTTCGGTTGGAGAATATGATTTTATTCCACTTGTTCTCAAAGAGTTAAAGTTCAATATTAAATTCGATACCATGGCCACCAAGCCAGGTAAGCATACCGTTTTTGCCACCAATGGCAGTTGTTATATTTTAGGACTCCCGGGAAATCCGGTTTCTACGCTCACTCAGTTTGAAATGGTTGGTAAGGTTCTTTTGGGGGCGCTTCAAGGAATATCCATCCTTCAAAACAGACTTTTTAAAGCGCCCTTAAATAAGAGTTTTAGCCGCCGTGGTGCCGATAGGTTAGAGTTTTTACCCGCCATTATAAACAGCAACGGCGAAGTGGAACTGCTTAATTATCACGGCTCAGCTCATATTTCAGCACTCACAAATGCCACTCATCTGGCACAAATAGCTCTTGGCACCACAACCATCAATAAAGGAGATTTGGTAGATGTTAGACCGCTTTAATCGAAATATCAGCTACTTACGCATCTCTATTACAGACAGATGCAACCTACGTTGTAGTTACTGCATGCCTGCCGATGGTGTTGTTTTTAAACCTCACGCCGAAATTATTACTTTTGAGGAGATTGTGGAAGTGGTAAAAGTGGCGGTTTCATTGGGTATTACTAAGTTCCGACTTACGGGCGGAGAACCTCTAGTACGCAAAGGAGTGGTAGATTTAGTGCGGATGATTAAACAGGTTCGAGGCGTAGCGGAATTGGCACTCACCACCAACGCAATTCTCCTTAAGGAATTGGCACAACCGCTTAAAGAGGCTGGTTTAGATCGAGTGAATATTAGTATCGACTCGATGAATAGCGTACGATATTCCGAAATAACCCGAGGTGGAAATTTAATCGATGTTTTGGCTGGAATTGACTCAGCACTCTTAGCTGGACTAACGCCTATTAAGGTTAATTGCGTCATTAACAACACATTTCCAAAATCCGATGCCAACGATGTGAAGGAGTATGCGGAGAGTCGTGGGTTGAAAGTGCGTTATATTCACCAAATGGATTTGGCCGAAGGAACATTCTCCAAAGTGGAAGGGGGCGATGGGGGAGACTGTGCTATTTGTAACCGACTCCGACTCACGGCCGATGGTTTGGTGAAGCCGTGTTTATTCAGCAATAAAGGGTATTCTATTCGCGAACATACGATAGCTGAGGCTTTTGCCATGGCTTTACACGCCAAACCCAAAGAGGGAAAGAAAAATTCGGAACGTGGTTTTTGGCAAATTGGGGGCTAACACTTACCTCCCTCAGCAAATGCTTCTTAAAAAACAAACGACTTCCCTCAAACCTTTAAATTCATTGTTTTTCACCACTTAATTCACTACTTTTGAACTTCATTTTTCGAACTTAACATCACTAAATAATAGACTATGAGAATTGTTAATCGTATTATTTTACTTGTTGCAGCATTTATCTTTATCCTTTTTGCCTATCAACCAGTGCTTGGACTCGGATTTGCAGGCTTACCACTCATCTTCCTGTTGCTCATTGCTTTATGGAATATTCTTCGGTTTAAAGATCAGATCAAAGATGCTCTAGAAGGGCGTGTGGCTCAACCAATTACCATCGATAAAATTTCCCTTTCGCTTGCTGGAATCATTCTTTTATATCTTTTTGGTTACGGAATATTTTCAACTCATCCGCTTTTTAACACCACCGAATACCGTAATTTGATTGGTGATGTAAAAAATGGATCTCAGCTCGAACATCACATGGCTCCTATCTCACTTGAGAAAATAAGGGTGGTC
>JAYVSA010000189.1:0-2607 GCA_043775765.1 Breznakibacter sp.
ATGGCGATGACGATAGTGGCGCTGGACGTCAGTCGCAAAGTGTGTGGAATGGTAACGACATGAACTGGAGCAATCCATCGGCATTTGGCGATTTAGTTCTTTCGGGCAGCCTCAAATCAGAAGGTATTGTAACAGCCATTAGGCCACTAATCAGCAACGCTTCGGGTGTTATTTTCTATCCAAACCCAGTAAACGATAAGTTAACCATTGATCTTGGCGAGACGAAATATCAATCCATAGGCCTATTCTCCATTGCAGGAAGCCAAGTTCTTTCGCAAGATATTGACGCCGAAACAACCATCAACATCGACTTTAGCTCACTAAAAACGGGCATCTACGTGGTGCGTTTGATAGGCGAGCAAGGTGCCGAAACATTGAAGGTGGTAAAAAAATAGATTGCCAATTATTTAAAACAATTGTAAAGAAGTAAGGCGGAAGCAGGAGTAATCTTGACTTCCGCCTTATGTTTTTGGGGAATGAGACTACATGTATCGGTATGTTAACCTGAACATTGACAAAAGGAAGCTAACTCATCGATAGGTCTACCCGAACATTGACAAAAGGGAGCTACCTCATCGACAGGTCTTCCCGAACATTGACAAAGGGAAGCTGCCTCATCGATAGGGTAACACATGGTAAGGCAAAAAACCTCTAACATATTAATATGATGGTGCTTTGCTCTAAAGCAACTGGTGTAGCGCACCGAGACATTTGCAGTAAAACAAGGTGTAAAGTATTGCAGTGCGATGCACCTTCTGGCGGACTTAAATATTTACTTTGCTACAAATATTTAGCGACTCTGCTGCACCAATTTATCAATTCGTCGACTATATTTTTGAATATGTTTGCCCTAAAATAACCATTCTTACAGCGAACTCACGTTATTTGTACTCCAATGACGTTGCCTATTGCGCAACAATACGCCACAAAAAAGAGCCCGCACCAGTAAGTACGAGCTCTTTCACAACTAAAAAAGATAAAAACTAACCCAATTAATCAATTTAGCTTTATTAGTTCAATGGCACATCCGCCACTTGTAGCTAACTTGATGGTGAGTACAGAAGTGGAAGTAACTTCCATTTCCTGATAAGCAACATCGGTAGGATTTGTAAGATAATCGGCATGATCTCCATCTTTATAAATCCGAGCCAAGTACGTTGCATTAGCATCTAAAAAACTAAAATTCAGGTTAATATCTCTACTATTCTCGTTGGTAATTGCACCAATATACCAGTTCTCGCTGTTTCTATCCTTGCGCGCAAAGATGGCGTAACTGCCAATTTTTCCATTCAACACCTTAGTTGTTTGCCAGTCGCAGGGCACGCTCTTAATAAAGTCGAATGCTTTAACGCCTTCGTAATTACGAGGCACGTCCGACGCCATTTGTAAAGGACTATAAATAACCACATAAAGAGCCAGCTGTTTGGCAATAGTTGTACGCACACGAGTGCCCGGTTTCATTGGATTGTTAAAATTAAAGGTGCCTGGGGTGAAGTCCATTGGCCCAGCCAAACCGCGCAAGAACGGCAGAACGGTAGTGTGCGATGGCGGACTACCACCATCGTTAGACCATGCATCAAATTCCTGCCCACGCACGGCCTCTTGAGTCATTAGGTTTGGATAAGTACGTTGAATGCCTGTAGGCATCACTGGTTCATGGTTATCAATCACAATCTTATGCTTTGCGGCGGTTTCAACCACTTTTCTATAGTGACGAACTGCAAACTGCCCATCGTGAAACTCAGTATTATCGAGATAAGTATTCACATAACCCGTTTTAACTACACGCACGCCGTAATGGTTGTAAAACGCAAAAGCCGAATCCATTTGCAACTCGTAATGTGAAGCAGCACCAGCCGTTTCATGATGCCCAATGAGCTCCACATTCTTACTCTTTGCATAATCGCAAATCTCCTTAATATTGAAATCGGGATATGGCGTATAGAACTCTATTTTATCGCCATGTTTCGTCCACTCGCCATCCCAGCCCACATTCCATCCCTCCACCAAAACACCCGAGAAGCCATTTTTTGCAGCAAAATCGATATACTCTTTGGTGTTTTTTGTGGTAGCGCCATGTTTAGGTCCCGATGCCCAGGTGTAATTGCCCATGTGAATATCCCACCACATACCAATATAACGACCTGGTTTTAACCACGAGGTATCTTCAATCTTCGATGGTTCGTTTAGATTAAGCATAATATTAGACGTTACCAAACCATTTAAATCGGGTGCTATAATCATGGTGCGCCAAGGGGTAACAAATGGAGTTTGGGCATAAACCTTAATACCGTTAGACCAAGGCGTTAAGTAACATCGTAAGGTGGTAGAATCGGTTGGAATAAGATTCATTTTGGCATAATTGGTCAGGTTGGCCTCATGAATGGCATAATATTTTCCACTCTTCGCTTCAAAAGTAACGGGGGTGGTAATGGTATCCATCTGATATATAGCGGTATTCCGACCAATACTCTCGTAGAAACGTTCGCTAAAAGCAGGCGTCCACCACGCTTTTTCCGATTGGGCAAAACGAAACTCGGTCACTTCGTCCAGAATTTTGAACTCTCCTAAGTTCCGTTGTTCAGGAAACTCGTATCGAAACCCAAA
>JAYVSA010000190.1:0-3086 GCA_043775765.1 Breznakibacter sp.
TAATGATTGCAATTTTTAGTAAAGAAAAGATAGAGGATGAACGAATTCAAGTTATTAGATATTTTGCACTCAAACAGACATTCTCTATAGTTATCGTTACGGTTCTTTTTTCAATTCCTTTAACTAAAATATTTCATTCAAACTTCTCGTATTACTGCATCATAGTACCAATGCTTTGTTATTTCCCAATTTTTGAACTGGCAAACTATTACAATCCCAATTTTATATTTAAAGAGCAAACTTCCAACAAAACAAGTGAGCAAATTATGCAAATGACATTATCAATGGGTGTGGTAATATCTATTATCGCTCTAATAATACATTTTTTGAAATAAAATATGAAAAACTGGGTAAAAGTAGAACGTGCTAAAAGAAACATCACGCAAGCCGAATTGGCCGATGCACTGGGTGTTTCGCGTCAAACCATAAATTCCATGGAGCTAAATAAATTTGTGCCATCAACCGTTTTGGCGCTTAGAATAGCTCAATATTTTAACGTTAAGGTGGAAGATATTTTCTTTTTAGATGAGGATGAATTGGTGATTAAGGAATTCAATGATTAGAAAAGTTTTATCAATGCAATCCGAGAAATAGAATTTAATCTTATACACTCTGTGGTAATCGGCTTTTAAAGTTGAAATGACCATACTTCTTTTTTTGCGATTTCATACTATTAAAAACAAAATTCCTATCATTCTTAAAATCACAGTTTCTTTGCCTATTTTTGCCACTGAAAAAGAAAGAGATTGCAATGGCCGATAAGATTATTGAGGTAGATGGGTTTGGGCAGGTGATGGTGGTTACCAGCTTAAAAACGAAATATATTCGCCTTTCAATTAATAAAGAGTTGCAAACGGTGCTCACTCTGCCCGTTCACGGCTCAATGACAGATGGTGTTAACTTCTTGAAAAAGAATGCTCTTTGGATTGAAACAGCTCGTAAAAAAGTGGCCAATAGAATGGCTCTTAAACCCAAAACAATTTTTACTGAAGAAACCGAATTTAAAACACGCTCTTTTACACTTAAAATAGCATCGGCTCCACGTCAAAATATGCACTTGGAACTTTTGGAAGGCATCTTAAAGGTTGAATATCCACAAAAATATAAAGTTACTTCACCATCCATTCAAAAAGCTATTCGATTCGCTTTGGATGAGGCATTTCGCGTGGAGGCTAAAAATTATTTGCCAGGAAGATTAACCTATTTGGCCCAAATTCATGGATTTAGCTTTAGTGGCGTTACCATTAAAAATGTAACATCGAAATGGGGATCGTGCTCATCGCGCAAGCAAATAAACCTAAATTTGCACTTAATGCGATTGCCCAACCATTTGATAGATTTCATCCTTATTCACGAACTTTGCCACACCGTAGAGATGAATCACGGCGATAGGTTTCACAAACTATTGAATAAGTGTGTCGATGGTAAAGAAGATAGACTCAACAAAGAACTAAAAATGTATCATGTTGATTATTAGAGAGCTAAAGGCTTTTTAATGACAATCCGGTTCCTTGAATTTTACGATATAAATTAAGCGCATAAACATCTGTCATGCCCGAAATAAAATCGAGTACAGATAATATTTTGGTATATCCGGTTGCCAATTTATCTACTTTAAACTGCTCAGGTATAAATGGAAGCAACATTTTAGAGTAGTAATCATCTGGGTTGAGTACGGCGGTTACAAACTCTTCGAGCAAAGCACCCAAAATTTTATAACCTGCAATCTCCACTTCAACCACTGATGGGTGACGATAAATGTATTCAAAGGCTGTCTCTTCGCATTTTTTCATTGCCTCTTTTAAATCGTCAGAAAGATAATCGATTAATGGATTTTCAAACTTACCACTCAGAATTTCATCTTGCCGTTCAATGAAAACTTCCGAAAGCGCTTTCACCAAAACACCTATCACCGATGCTCTTAAATAGGCAATTTGCTCATTTGGGTCGGTTACTTCAATGCAAATATCTACAAAACGCGATTTGTGAAAAGGGGTATTTAAAAAGCCTATAAAAAGTTCTTTGACTTTTTCGGTCGTTAGGATATGCAATTTGTGCGAATCCTCAATATCCATTAGTTGGTAACAAATATCATCGGCCGCCTCTACCAAATAAACCAAAGGGTGTCGCGCATAACGATTTTCATTGAGTTGCAGCAACCCGAGTTCATGCACAATTTGCTCAAAATGAATCTTTTCCGATTGAAAAAAGCCGTATTTGTTTTTCTTCTTCGGATGAGCTCCTGATGGGAAAGGATATTTTATAATGGAGGCCACCGAGGTGTAAGTCATTGAAAAACCGCCTCTTCTACGACCAGCAAACTGATGGGTTAGTAATCTCAACGCATTGGCATTCCCTTCGAAATGCGTTAAGTCGAGCCATTCCAAATCGGTCACCAAACCGCGTAAGTGCTTACCTTTACCGTTACTGAAATAGTGACTAATTGCATTCTCGCCCGAGTGTCCAAATGGAGGATTTCCCAAATCGTGAGCTAAACAAGCAGTTGCCACCACTGAGCCAATCTCTTCCAAAAGAGGAGATGCCGAATAGCCTTTATTCTTCAATCCTTTGGCAACCATATTACCCAACGACCTACCTACCGATGAAACCTCTAAAGAATGCGTTAATCGATTGTGCACAAACACACTACCAGGCAGTGCAAACACTTGTGTTTTATCTTGCAAACGTCTAAAAGGCGATGAGAAAATTAATCTGTCGTAATCGCGCTGAAACTGCGTTCTATCGTGTACCTCGTCTATAATCCGCTCTTCTAAACCAAAACGTTTTATAGAGAGGAGCTTATCCCAATTCATCATAGTCTGGTTCTATTAACCCACAAAATCTTCGTGGTGCATAAAATCTTGTACTTCACTATACGCTTTTTCAAGTCGTATCATTCGGTCGAGCATAAATTCATGCATTTCTGGCCATTTTGCATCGTTCAAAATATCTCCATCAATACATTCATAAACCCTACAAACCAATATGTCATTCTCCTTCGTAAAGAGCGGATCCCACGTCAATCCCTCGCCATACGCCGCATCGACAATAGAACGGCAGGCATTAAGTTTTTCGTACAAATAAAT
>JAYVSA010000191.1:0-3193 GCA_043775765.1 Breznakibacter sp.
CACGTTTAATAGGAATTATCTCACGTTTCGAGAATTGTGGTGCTTGTAATCATGAAATAAAATACGATTTAATGGCCATTATTTCAGGCCCAGAGCCACATCGCTCTATTTTTGAACGACGGGTAATAGATCAGGCTGAAACTTATGGTATTAAAACGCTTGTTTTGGGCGGTACACCCGCTTCGTTGATGCACAATCAAGAGTCACCATTCATCACTTGGCAACACCACTTTCCTACAGAAAAGATGGCTGAAGCAATTTGTCAATCCGAACGAATCATCTGTCGTTCAGGCTATTCTGGCATTATGGATTTTGTGTTTTTAGACAAGCCTGCCATTTTTATTCCCACACCAGGACAAACCGAACAGGAGTATTTGTGCAAATATTTGAGCGAGAAAATAGGGCTTGTGTATGCCGAACAAGGCACCTTTGATTTGCGAGAATTACTAGCTCAACCACCAAAACATTTTGTGAATGCACCAAAGCCACAAACTTCTCTGCTATTGGAGGTTATAAAAGAATTATAGTTTATTGGAGGAGGAATGGGATGCGATCTTACTTTGAAGATTACACGTAAGATTTCTTCAACGTCCAAATGGTTGGCAAATCTAAGTGATTTGGTGGATGTTATTCCTTAATTTATCTTATCAACTCAGTATCATAAGGCTAGCCCGCTCTGTACTAATGGCCATCAATACCTGCCAACATCAAAAAGGCGTGAAAGATAATTTTATTAATCTCGTCCAAATACTCTTTAATGGCTTTTGGACTTCCTGGAAGCGTAAAAACAAGAGCATTACCTCTAACTCCTGCAACGCCTCTACTTAAGAGAGCATTTGGTTTTTCAGCACCATATTTTACTCGAATCAGCTCCATAATTCCTGGAATCTCTTTGTCGAGTAAACCCCTTACTACATCTGGCGTAATATCGCGTTTTCCAATACCCGTTCCACCAGTGGTGAATATTAAATCATAATGATGTGCACTAACCATCGTATCGAGCAAAGCATCCTCTTCATCGGGCAGAATAACACTTTTAAACTCTATCAATCTATTGTTTTGGGTAAAGAATTCTTGCAGAATGTGTTGCAAAAGAGGACCACTTTTATCTTCGTATTCTCCTCTACTTGCCCTATCACTTAGGGTTATTACTAAACACTTATACGTTTTTGGAACAACTATAAATTCAGTATTTGCATTTAACTCACCACCTTTAATTACCCGTGCAAAAATACCCTCTTTTGGCATTACGCAATTTCCTACTTCGTTGTAAATGGCACAACCATCTCCATGACATTTCTTGCCAATTTGCGTAACTTCTAATACAATATTGTCGAAAAGAAGTCTGTCAAATGGATTGAGTTTATGAAGCGCAACGCCTTGAGTAGTAATATTTTCGGCAAACTCACCAGCTTTAGCAATTCTACCCAGTTTAGTGGCAAAATGCTCCATACTCTCTATTGCCAACAAACTCACTTGCCTATGCCAACTACCTGCATGTGCATCGCCAACAACACCATTGGCATTCAAATTTATATTTGATACTGGAATTTTTATTGTTCCTTTTTTCTCCGATGTATTTACCGAAATGACTCTCATATATAGATTATTGCAAATGTAAAGTAGTTGTAACAACCCACCTGACAATATTGTTCTGCTGTTATAGTTAGCTGAAACGGGAACTAATCCGTTTCAGCTACTCACTTTAATGTTGGTATATTGTTTTCGGCTAGTACTCAACTATTTTGATAAATTCACTCCACTGTGCAGCTTTGCTATAAGCAGACTTTGAACCTGTTGGTACTTTGACAATACAAGAAGATGTATTGATGTTGTAAAAAGGGCTAAGCTGACCAATGCTGGTGATTGTAGCGGGCGTGGAACCTAACACTTTTATAGAAGTCAACTGATTGCAACCACTAAACGCCTCTTGTGATATTTCAGTTATAGATGCTGGTATTATTAAGGATGTAAAGCCACTGCAACCATAAAAGGTAGCTTTATTAATGACGTCTAATGATGAAGGTATATTTAATTCACCGGTAAAACCACTACACCAAACAAAGGCTCCATACTCAATATCCTGAAGCGTTGCTGGCAATATTAAAGAACCCGTAAAACCACTACAATTTTGAAATGCGAACTGGCCAATAAAAGTAACCGATGTTGGAATGTTTAACGAACCTGTTATTCCGCTACACGCTGTAAACGCATGTTCTTCAATCGAAAGCAAGGATGATGGAAGTGTTAATTCATTTATACCGCTACAACCTTCAAATGCACTGTTATCAATTTTGGTAACAGATTCGGGTATGATTAAATGTCCTGTTAATCCTGTACAATCAAGAAAAGCCATTATTCCAATCTCGGTTAAATTTGAAGGAAAAATAATGGATATTAATGTTTTCTTTCCGGTACTAAGAGGAGTAGTCGTTCCGGCAGCAAGATCACCAACATTAGTACTATTAGCCTGTAATCCAAAAAATGCATTGCCTGGAATTGTATTCGCATTATATGTTGTCAACTCATCTCTTGTACCATTTGCACCTGTATAGATAACAATAGATGCCTTACTCAAATCTATTTTTGCCAAAACAGGCATGCTGTCGCGCATGGTTTTAAAATCGCGGGCATCAATAGTACCTTTTAAAGCCAAGGAGGTAATTGTACTCTTTTCAACTGCAGATAAGGTTTTTGCCAGAGTGCCTGGTAAAGTCAAATCAACCATAGTCTGATTTTCAGGCAATGGATCAGATGTTCCGCTCTTGGAGCATGAGAATAGCGTTGCAACGAATGCGAACGCTAGTAGCGTCATTTTAAATTGTTTCATTTTGGGGGGATTAAATGAGTTTAAAACGTGATGAATAAGTATTTGTAATTTTAGTTACGAATATAGTAAACATTTGCGTGAAAATATTTCTGTTTTTGTGCATCAATCAAATAAATGCATTAAACCCAGAATCGGCAATTGAGATCTAAGATTAACTAAAAAGACAACCGAACTTAATCAGTTGCCTTTTCGTCAAACCTATGATAATCAATGTAAACTTAAAATTTTAGCAGCCACCAGCAGCTCCTTTTTTCTTCTTTGCTGCCGGAACAATTCCTTTTAAGGCTGGAGCAGTACCCGACGCAGGGGCAACAGAGGGCGAGGAAACACTGCCCCCACCTAAAGCTTGGTTCGCTCCTTTAC
>JAYVSA010000192.1:0-1598 GCA_043775765.1 Breznakibacter sp.
TTGAAGAAAGCACGTTTCGTGGTGGTGCAAGATATTTCATCGAGTTCCACAGCCATTCCTTTTGCCGATGTGGTTTTGCCAGCTGCTGGGTGGGCCGAGAAAGAAGGTACCATGACCAACTCAGATAGACGCATCTCGCTAATTAACAAGGCAGTAGAGCCTCCCGGAGAAGCCCGTCCCGATGTAGAGATATTATGCGATTTTGCCATTAAAATGGGTTTTGAAGGATTTAAATATCAAAATAATGCCGAAATATATGCTGAGTATGTGCAACTTACTGCTGGTACCAACATCGATATCAGTGGATTAACCTACGATTTTTTGAACAAAAACGGCTCCACCCAATGGCCATTTCCAAAAGGAAGCAGCAAGGGTGTTGAGCGACTTTTTACCGACCATAAATTTTACACCCCAGCACAAAAGGCCAATATTCATGCGCCTAAACCAGCCAATGAGTCTGTGCAACCATCAAAAGAGTACCCGTTTGTATTAACCACAGGCCGAATTCGCGACCAATGGCATACCATGACCAAAACAGGAAAGGTAAACCGACTGAACCAACACATTAGCCAGCCGTTTTTGGAAATTCATCCGCTCGATGCAAACGTGTTGGGCATTGCCGAAAACGATATTACCGAGGTTACAAGTGCGTATGGCAATATTCGCCTAAAAGCAAAACTTACGGCCGACATAAAACGTGGCGTTGTGTTTGCGCCTATGCATTGGGGCAGAAGGGTTTCCAATGATTTGTCGCGAGCCAATAACGTTACATCGCCCCTCATTGATGCGCGTTCAAAAGAGCCCGATTTTAAATTTACGGCTGTAAAGGTTGTCAAATACATGAAGCCTCTGGAGAAAATTATTGTAGTAGGTGCAGGTGCATCGGCCTACAAATTGGTTACTGAACTAAGAGAAAAGGGGTGCTTAGATGAGATTCATATCTTCTCGGCCGAGAAAAACATCTTCTACAACCGTGTCCTTTTGCCCGATTATATCAATGGCACCAAGAGCTGGGAACAACTTCAAAAAGCCACCAAAGATGAGGTGAAGGCTCTTTTTATAACTACTCACACAGAGGTGAAAATAGTGAAGATTGATAGAGGTCAGAAACTTGTTTTTGATTCGCAAGGCAATGAACATCAGTACGATAAACTCATTTTAGCCACAGGTAGTAGACCTGCTTGGCCACAAAATATAGCTTCAAACTTATCGGGCGTATTTACCGTTCGCGATAAGGAGGATGCCGATAGGATTGTACAAACCATTGGCCCCAACGACACCGTAGTGATTGCTGGCGCAGGACTTTTAGGATTAGAGATGGCGGCGGCTCTTTGCGAAACGGGCGTGCAAACCTGCATCATCAACCGTGTTTCGAGACTGATGAGTCGTCAGTTGGACAAGATTTCTGCCGAAATACTTAAAGAGATTATAGAAGAACACGGCACACTTATCTATTCCAACGATGAAATTGAAACCATTACCCCACTTGGCAATAACACCAATTTGGTGCTTTTGAAGAGCGGTCAGCGTATTACGTGCAATGCGGTAATTTTTGGCATCGGAACAACACCAAATATTGAAATTGCGCGCGATGCTGG
>JAYVSA010000193.1:0-1666 GCA_043775765.1 Breznakibacter sp.
ACCTTGAGCTACTTTAATCTGAAGCTCATCGGCATTCATCAGGTAGTTGTTTGTAACACCAAAACGACCCGAAGCAACTTGTTTGATAGCACTACGAGCATTGGTGTGGAAGCGTTCTGCATCTTCACCACCTTCACCAGTGTTACTTCTACCGCCAACTTCATTCATTGCGATAGCCATTGCCTGATGCGCTTCGGCCGAAATAGAACCATAAGACATTGCACCTGTTACAAAACGACGTGTAATGCTTTGTGTCGATTCAACTTCTTTAATATCGATTGGAGTACGACCCTCTTTCAACTTCAAGAAACCACGCAAGAAAAGAGGCGTTTGGTTATCTTTGTTTACTTGAGCCGAGAACTCTTTAAATTTAGAATAATCGCCTTCGGCAGTAGCCCATTGTAAAAGACCAATTGTCTCAGGATTCCAACCATGTTTCTCACCATATTTACGGTAAGTGTGAGCGCCTAAAGTATCGAAGAAATCTTTATCATCAGCATTTTTGAAGGCTGCATCGTGGAAAACTTGAATCTCTTTCGACATCTCATCAAACCCAATACCGCCAATACGTGAGGCTGTACCGGTGAAATATTTATCCACAATAGACTTGTGAATACCAACACACTCAAACTGCTGACCACCATGGTAGCTTCTAAGAGTAGAGATACCCATTTTAGACATGACCTTAAGAATCGACTTATCGATAGATTTAATATAGTGCTCGCGAGCTTCTACATAATCCATTTTAATTTCGCCTTTCTTAACTAAGTCGTCAATAGCTGCAAATGCCATGTAAGGGTTGATAACGCTAGCGCCATAACCTAATAACAGAGCAAAATGCATTATCTCACGCGCTTCGCCAGTCTCAACAATAAGACCAACTTGCATGCGTTTTTTTGTTTTTATAAGATGATGATGAACTGCCGAAACTGCCAATAATGATGGTACTGGAGCCATTTGAGCCGTTACATCTCTATCTGAAAGAATGATGTAATTGATGCCCGAATCTACAGCTCCTTCAGCAGCTAGGCACATGGCATCTACCACTTTCTCTAACCCTTTACCACCTTCGGCAATAGGATAAAGCATTGGAAGAGTAACATGTGAGAATTCCTCACGACGGAAATCTTTAATCTTGCCTAAATCGGTATTTGTAACAATTGGACTTTCGAACTTGATGTTACGAACATGAAGCGGAGAATATTCCAAAATGTTTTTCGAAACCGAACCTATATAATTTGTAAGCGCCATTACCAAACCTTCACGAATAGAGTCGATTGGTGGGTTGGTAACCTGAGCAAATAATTGACGGAAATAGTTGTAAAGCGGTTGTGCTTTATCGGAAATTGCGGCAACTGGTGTATCGTTACCCATTGAGCCAACAGGTTCCTGACCCGTTTCAACCATTGGGATGATGATGTCGCGGAAATCTTCACGCGTATAACCAAATGCTTTTAGGTAAGATTGATAATGCTCGCCAACATCTGAAGCAACACGGTTTTTTACCGAAATATCTTTAAGACGAATACGGTTTTCGTTTAACCAGTTTTCGTAAGGATATTCTTTTGAAAGTTGCGCTTTAATCTCTTCATCAGGAATAATAATTCCTAAACGAGTATCAACTAAAAGCAATTTGCCTGGTTTCAAACGACCTTTTTCTTTAATA
>JAYVSA010000194.1:0-5293 GCA_043775765.1 Breznakibacter sp.
GCGCATCTCACGGTAGCAAATGCAAGTATTAAGAGTTACGGCAGTGTGGAAGAGCTTTGTGCCGATGCCGAAATTGAGCTAGTGGTGGTGAATACGCCCAACGCCACTCATTTTGGATTTGCCATGCAGGCCTTACATGCGGGCAAAAGTGTGCTTATGGAGAAGCCGTTTACGGTTACGGTTGCCGAGGCGGAAAAACTTTTTACGGAGGCTAAAAAACGTAAACTTCATATTCTCACGTATCAGAATAGGCGTTTCGATACCGATTTCTTATCGGTTAAAAAAGTGCTGGATGCGGGTAAGTTGGGACGTTTGGTGGAGGTGCATTTTCGTTTCGATAGATATAGGCATCATATTGGACCAAAGGTAGCTAAGGAGTCGCGGGTGCCAGGTGCAGGATTGTTGTATGACCTAGGGCCGCACTTGCTCGATCAGGTGATTTCGACCTTTGGAATACCCGTAAAATGGACAAAAACATTGGGTCATTTTCGCCCCGAGACGATGGTGGATGATTTTGCACACATTCATCTAACGTACCCCGATGAGGTGCAGGTGTTTGTAACCATGAGTATGTTGGTGGCTAGTGCTCAACCAGCTTTTGTGATTCACGGTACGCGCGGTTCGTACGTAAAACAGCGTGCCGATTTGCAGGAAGTGCAGTTGCTAGAGGGTATTTTGCCGAGTAATTCGCACTACGGAACCGAGGAGGCTGATAAAGAGGGTATTCTAACGGTGATAAGCGAAAGCGGCGAGAAGACTCAGGAGAAAATAGCTTCTTTAAAGTCATCATATATAGCTGTTTTTGATGCCGTTTACCAAACGATACGCGAAAACAAACCTTATTACGTTACAGAAGAACAGGTTTTGATGCAGTTAAAAATACTAGAAGGTTAGGAATGTCGTTTTATTGTTTATTCACCAAAAAAAATCACCGTCAAAACGCATCAGTAATGAAAATATCTCTCATTCTAATTCTCGCAACAACCTTATTCGCGGTTTCCTGCAAAAAGGATTCATCTACGCCAACCGAGAAAATTCATAATCCACTAGCGAATCCGAACGATGGGCCGCCAGCTGGAAATATTAATGGAAATTACGCTATCCCACAAGGTGCTGGCTTAGAAGATGTATCAAAACCAGACCAAATTATTGGTACAGGAACTCCAGAGAGTTGTACGGCGGAAGCTTTTGTAAACGCTGTTGCAAAAGGTGGTCGCATTGTTTTTAATGGTGGTTCGGAGCCATTTGTCATTAAACTCAATAAGCCAGCCAAGGTTTTTAACGATGCTAAAGCCGAAGTGGTCATTGATGGCCAAGGTTTGGTTACTTTGAGTGGTAATGGTGTGACTCGGATTTTGTACATGAATACGTGCGATGCCAATCAGCACTGGACAACTGATCATTGTCAGGATCAGGACACACCGCATCTTACGGTTCAAAACCTCACCTTTGCCGATGGGAATTGCACGGCGGAGAAGGAGTTTACAGGTGGTGGTGCTATTTGGGTACGTGGTGGCCGATTTAAGGCGGTGAATTGTCGTTTCTTCAATAATGAATGTGATAGTCTGGGTGCTGATTTGGGCGGTGGAGCTATTAGAGTATTTAGTCAGTACCACAACCTGCCTGTATTCTTGGTAAACTGCACCTTTGGTGGTGCTCAAGGATATGGCAATTATGGCGCCAACGGAGGTGCAATAAGCAGTATAGGAGTTTCGTGGACTATTATAAACAGCTTGTTTTCGTACAACAGAGCCATTGGCAATGGTGGAAATCCGGCCAACGATGGCACTCCTGGCGGCGGTAGCGGTGGTGCCATCTATAACGATGGAAACACCATGACGCTTACAGTTTTGGGTTCGCTCATAGAACAAAACAAGGTGAATGCTTTTGGCTCGTCGATATTCTTTGTGAGTAACGACCACACGGGCAATATAGTAATAGACCAATCAACGAGTTGGAACAATATTGGAGGGTCGTGGTATCCTAAATATCCAGGCATATCCATGCATAGCGATACGAGAATAGATGTGACGAATTCAACGATAAAATAGCCTCTGTTTGATGTGAGATAAGTAGGATTTAAGACGCCACAAATGGATATTTATCCTATTTAAACAATATGCAAGCGTTGTGGAATCAAGTTTAAGAAAATGATAAGAACCACAATAATCAGATTTGGCAATTCTTAACTATGCAAACTTCAATAAATACAGTTCGTGGAGACCAGAAACCACTTTAATTAACGGGGCGAAACTGAAAAGCCAAACGAGTAGGACGACTAATTTTTAAAAATATGGCTGCAGTAAGAAACATTGAAGGGCTTTCAGTTGATGACATAAATAGAGAGTTAAGTAATGGTGCAAAATTTATTGTATTCCAATACTGCTTTTCTATTCTAATAATGACATTTAAACGTGGAAGTGATATCTACTTTATTAAAGCAGGAGAATCAACGGTACGGCATAGTATTGGGTTCACTTTTATAACGCTATTTTTTGGTTGGTGGGGCATACCTTGGGGGCCAGTTCATAGCATTGGTGCATTATATACGAACTTAACAGGTGGCAAAAACATAACGCAGGATATTATAAATTCTATGAACTCTAATAAACAATAAAAACAGCCCATGACTGCCGTTTTTAAAAAGCGCCAAAACGTTATAAATAAAGAATCCTCGCTTAATTAAAAAGCGAGGATTCTTTATTTATATAAAATCTATCTGAAATTAACGCCAATACCTGCTGTTATGGTTTGGTATTTACCTACTGTATAATCTACATGTATGCCAATAACACCTAGTCGTAAGCGAGTACCAATATTAAAATCGAAACCGCTAGCAACATAGTTCAATGATAACGGATTTGTAACCGATGTTTTTGCGCCAGCACCAGAAACACCGGCAAAAGTTCCTTTTAAATCGAAGTTACTTGACGTGTTGCCATAACCAACACCCGTATAAAAGCAAATAATTGGTAAGGTTACACCTGTTAATACTCGAGCAGTGTAAGCATCTGAACCAATATCGAATGAACCAGTACTGGTGCCATAAGTGGCATTTGCACTACTACTGAAGTGTGTATAGGCTCCCATTACGCTTAAATTCCAAACAGGAACATGAGCAACAAAAGGAATATAATCTTTCAAATCATGCTTAACCCCCAAACCCCATAAACTAACGGTTCCGTAATCTTTCATGTCAATCTTTGGAACAAAACGCCCCATTATCTCGGTATGAAAAGGCAATCCAACGCCAGCTTGAATCATTGGTAACGCAAAACCACCATAGCCAGCACCGTTTGGCAACTGAAAATCGGCATAAGAGTTTCCATTAGCCACCTTCGGCGTTAGCGTTGGTCTGTTAGATGATGAGCCTACCAAAGTTGGTGCAATACTTGAGGAGCCAGCGGCCACATTAAAAGACGAGAGCCCCAAACTATTAACATCATAACTCTTAGTGCTCGATGGCGCAATAGCATACGTAACTTCTGCCGTTAGGTCGAAACCTCCAATTCTATGAACTTTAGCAGAAGTGTACCAACCTGAGTTAAGGGTAACGCCAAGCATTTCGCCATACGGTTGAAAATAGGCCGTAGCCAATTTGTTACCATCTGCAACTCCCGCACCTAAAAAATCTCCAATATTCTGAGCTTGCACAGCTCCAGCAATGGATGATAATGCAACACAACTAAACAGTAATTTAGAAATACGTCTCATATTAGTCTATTTATTAATGGTTAATGCCTTAGCTACATCGGCAATAGGAGATCTCTTATTTGCAATGTACCCAACAATATATCCTTTTATACTCTCTTTGTCTATAACAGATTGTGCGTCGGCTAGGCTCATAAATTTACCCACCGAATACCTATAATAGCCATCTCCTTCCATAAGCACAACCAAATAACTTCCTCTATAATAAAATGAAATCTGGTCTGTAGTTAATCGGGTTTTACTAGCATTTATCTGGATGGTGAAAAATGTGGTTGCGTTATCTACCGACAGTACCGCACTGCTCACCAATGAAGAGGAGTCTATTCGAGCAACAGGTATTGCCACAGCCGTAACCACAGCTAATTGAGGTTTGGCTGTAAGTGAATCTGTTTTGAGTACCGATGCTTGTAGAACAGGAGCCGCTACGAGTGCTGTTTTATCACTTCTGCCTGCACCACCATTCAACACATCAATAGCGTCTTTCAAACGAGCAATGGCCGATTTCTCGTAGTCAACACCCATATCTAGCAACTTCACCGCCTCGTGCTTATCCATCTCATCGGGAACCATTTTCAAAAACTTACGTCCGTTTTTATGGCTAATCTTGGAGGCTTGCACTAAATCGTCTACCTTAGAAATTCCCGCAACTAAATTAGCCTCTACAACGGCCTTTAAATAAGTAGTATAAAGACCTTTATAGCCATCATCTAAATAGTCGAAGGCCACCAAACGACTCCGTTGAGATTTATGTACTAACTTGGAACTGTCTTTAGAAAAAGCCGAACCAGTAGAGCTCAGCTGCTTTATTCGAAGCAAATAATCATCCGACTCTTTTATGTAAATATTTCCCTCATCGACATGAGATGAATTTTTGGCAATTTTATTTTTATCAGATTGGGATAACACATCCGTACCAGATGCCTGCATGGAAAGGGTAATAAACAACGATACGACTAAAAGATATAGTGCTTTCATGGGTCTATTTTTCAGTACTTATAAAATTTGAACACCTTTGAAAAAAATAAAAATAGCATAAATAATAGTAACCTCAACAAACTGCCAAAAGTATTTGCACCTACACAAAAATCTCTATATGTCTACCCGATGCACTTCTGAAGCCGCATATCGGTTGGTTAGCCTCACATCGAGCCTATCATGTAAATCATTGAACTTTCTCATTACCAGCTCACTACTGTTGTTGTCTTCTGAAATATGAGCCAAATAGAGAACTTTTAACTTATCAGCATCACACAAATCCACCAATTCACGACACTGATCATTGCTCAAGTGGCCATAATCGGACGAAACACGGGACTTCAAAAAATCGGGATATCGACCACTCCACAACAAATCATGTTCGTAGTTGCTTTCTAAAATCAAGAAATTACATGCTATTACATGACTGATAACGTTATTGCACGGCGCACCAATATCGGTAAAAACGCCTACGTTAAAGCCATCTACCTCAACTCTAAAACTTCTCGGATTCTTGGCATCGTGTTGTTTTGGTACAGGATGAATCTTAAAACGACCAATCTCTATAAAATCTTCATTTTCAATTAAATGAAAGAGATGTGGACGC
>JAYVSA010000195.1:0-6090 GCA_043775765.1 Breznakibacter sp.
CAATGATGGGTTTGCAACAGCTCGCCTCAACAAAAAATTTGTAATTCTAACGGCAAAAGGAGACGAAATTGCCATTGCAGAACAAGATGTTATTGATGTCAAATCAATTTGTGAAGGGCTGGCTCCTTATAGAACAGCTGGCAAACTAACCGGTTTTATTGCCCCAGACGGTAAAGTGGTTATTCCTGCAAAATTTGAGAGTGTTGGGTACTTCACCAATGGACTTGCATGGGCGAAACTACCAGCTGGCCAACTCGGATATATTAACAAAAAAGGAGAATGGGTTATTCAACCGCAATTTTCTGCCACCAAAGAGTTCGACGAACAAAGCGGATTGGCTCGCGTTAAAACAGGTGAAGTATGGGGGTATGTGAATACAAAAGGCGAAATACTCAATGTGAATGACACTGAATATTGGGGCGATTTTTCAGAAGGTTTGGCCGAAGGGAAAAAAGGCAAAAAGAGTGGATTCTACGACACAAAAGGGCACTGGGTTATAGAACCTCAGTTTGAAAATGTTCGTGACTTTAAAAATGGCTTTGCATCTGTAAAAGTAGGCGACAAATGGGGTGTAATTAACAAAGAAGGTAAATTTGTAATACAACCAATCTTCTCATCTATTAAAGATTTTGAGTTGGTAAAGTAATTGGCTCTTCGCCAACTACCGTGAAATAGTATTTTTTTGCGTTTGCACGAAACTGTAATGTTCTGTGTAAACGCAAAAATAATCCAATTGATAATGAGTAAAATGACACATGAAATTTAATTATTTTAAATATCCAAATTCGATCAAGCTATTATTGGTGATTTATATCGTTGGATTTGCGATTGGAACAACGAACCATACTATTGGATTAATTAAGGGTGGATTCTTGCCTTACACGTATGTTCCACTGTGGAAAAACATATACTGGACAGCTTTAACCTTCTTCGATTTATTGGCGATTTTCTTGATCTTTAAATCAATAATGCCAGCATTGTGGATTTCAAATTTTATAATAATATCCGATGTAGTTATTAATACAAAAGGATTTCAGTTCTTTAATGACTCTAATATATATTTTCAAATTCTCTTTGGACTATATATTGTAACAACGACGCCAATGATTATTTTGAAATATAAAAAGGCAATAAAATCTGGTACATACAGGGTACCTCGGTAGTACTCCCCCTACCTCACCACCACCCCCCGGTACCCAAAACATAGGCTCGCCTTCATTTTTACATGGACAGCTATCATTTTTAGATGGCTCGCTTTCATTTTCACACCGATCCCCATCGTTTTTACATGACCAGCCTTCATTTTTACATCGTGAGCCATCGTTTTCACTTGGACGGCATATGTTTTTACATGGCGAGCCATCATTTTCACATCGTTGGCCTATGTTTTTAGACGCCTTGAGGGGATAAAGTAGCAGGTTACTTTCTAAATGCAGAATTTCTTTGACCACAAGCGTAGTGAGTCTGCAAATGAATTCACGTGAACCTAACGTGAATTCCACAGTATTTGAGGATGAGCCGAGAAGTTGCTGTTGTAAAATACCAAGGAGCGCAAATACGACACTTGCACCCCTTGGTTTTTATGTTCTAACAGAATACGGTAAAAACTACATCGATTCGTAATCGCTGCTACCTTCATCTTTTAAACTCAAATTAACCCCACTTTGAGGCAAATCTTCCTTCGCTAATTTATTTTTTGGTTTTACCTCATTCTCCTTTTTCTCTTGTTTTTCCTGTTTCTCCAGTTTTTCCACACTTTTCACCTCACCAGATTTGAGAACTCTTAAAGACTCTTGTAAACTGTTGATTTGTTGTGACATCTCAGCAATGGTTAAACTCATATCGTTGTCGTCTTCCATTTTAAAAAACGACACGGTTCTGGTCAACTGCTCGGCCTGATCAATAAGCGTAGAGGCATTTGCAGACAGCTCTTCTGCAGAACCAGCATTCTCTTGCGTAACCTGATTGAGTTGTGAAATGGCTCCATTTATTTGCTCGGCACCTAAATTTTGCTCCAAGCTCGCCACTGTAATTTCCATTACCAATCGGGCTGTTTCTTGAATGTTTGGAATGATCTCAGAGAGCTGACGACCCGATACTTCGGCAATCTCAACACTGGAAATTGATAGCGTATTTATTTCATCGGCCGCAAGTAAACTGCGTTCAGCAAGTTTCTTTATTTCATTGGCTACAACCGCAAATCCTCGCCCATATTCACCAGCTTTGGCCGCTTCTATAGAGGCATTTAATGATAATAAATCGGTCTTATCGGCAATTTCGCTTATAATGGATATCTTCGCTACAATCTCTTTCATTGCCTTAATGGTGTGCTCTACCGAATGGTTCACTTCTATGATATTTTTAGCAGTGGTTTGAGCTATATTTTCTGTCTGACGAGAATTGTCGGCATTCTGATTAATATTGGCTACAATCTCTTCCATTGAGGATGATATTTGCTCGGTAGCACTAGCCTGCTGACAAGCGCCTGATGCCATAAGAGTTGCACTTGAATTGATTTGCTCACTAGCAGATTTAACATTACTTGCACTCTCAATAATTTCACTTACAATCTTGCTCAACTCCTTTATCATGTTTTTAAGGGAGTTCAAAACCTTGCTCATTTCATCTCCACCAGTATTTTCAATTTGAATGGCCAAATTACCTTTCGATATCTTATGGGAAATTGAAATTGCTCGTTCAATAGGTTCTCGAATGCTCTTAATAATAAAATAACTACTCAATACAATTATTATCAATATGGCAATAAAAATGAATATTGAGTTGGTTATAATATTCTGCAAACCGCTATTGCTATTTTGGTACGATTGTTCTGCCTCGTCCAAATTGATGTCGGTAAAAACATCGAGCACTTTTCGCATTGGACCAAAATGAGCGTCATAATCATTAAAATAGAGTCTTTCTGCCAATTTGTAATCTTGCTTTTTGATGCTCTCATCTATGAGCGTAGTTATTTCAGTTAGTTTCTTGTACTCGGCTCTAAAAGTTGAATCATTTGCCGCATATTTTACATCGGCAACAGTTTTGAAGAGATCGTAAAACTTATTGTAACGTTGCTCTATCTGCTGAAGATTCTCAATAATATCTTTGCTTTTCGATAGTAATTGCTCTTGAGTGAGTGTACCCTTTTTATTCAATGATTGACTCATGGCCAGACTTGATTGATAAGCATCCCTATCGGCTTGTATTAAAAAAGCAACACTTTTTAAACGTATCTGATAAATATCATGAAGATCATGTTTGGCAACAAAAAGATTATAGCCATTGAAACCTAAACTTATGGTATAAAGAAATACAATTAAGGTAAATACATAGACCAATTTTTTGCTGATTTTTAAATTTCTTAGTGATTTCATATTGTACTTTTTAGTTTTAGACTCAAGACAATTTTTAACCTAAGTTAAAAAAATATTTTATATCTCGATATTAATTTTCTCATTTTTTAAATGCTCTTGAAATCTACCTGCGAATGATGTAATTGGGCAATTTTTTCAATAGTATATTAGCTCTCTGAGTTGCTCGCACGGAGTTGCCAGTTATTACGATATGGTTAATGAACCATGTAAGGAGTGATGAGAATTGGCCATATTAGCTGGCTACGAAGTGTATTATTGCTACTTTATTATTGCTAAGGCTTCGGCAAAAAGCAGGTCGGTAGGGGTTGTGAGTTTGATGTTCTCCCGATTGCCTTCCGTAAGATGAATGGCGTAACCAGCAAACTCAACAACGCTGGCATCATCGGTAAAATTAGAATTGTAAGGCAAGTCGTAACTCGACATAATAGTCTTGTATTCAAACACTTGTGGCGTCTGAACAAGTTTATAGTGACTTCGTGGAACAGAGTGGCTCCCCGATGGCGTAATTTCTCGAATCGATTCAACCATCTCAACAACAGGAACAGCGGTATTTTCACGCTCGGCCAACTCAAAAGTGCGTTTAATAGTGGCAAGAGAAACCAGCGGGCGTACGCCATCGTGAACAGCTACAAATCGCCCCTCATCAACGAGTGTTAGCCCGTTTTTAACCGAGTAAAACCGCTCACTTCCTCCTATGGCAATTTGGTGATTAAGAGTAAAATGGTACTTTTCTGTAAGCATATCCCATTGTTGGAGTTGAGCTTCTGGAAGCACTACAACAATTTGAATATCGGAACTATATTCATAAAACACCTCAATGGTATGCATCAGAATAGGCTTGCCTTTGAGTAAAAGAAATTGCTTGGGCACATCCATTCCCATACGAGAACCTGAACCACCTGCAACAATAATAACGGCTTGAGCTTTATTTACTTTCATGAAGTTTCTCGTTGATGTGTAGTGCCAGTTTTTCTGGAATTTGAGTGCCTAGCCAACGGGTAAATTTACCGTTATTGAAATTAAGTTCTATGGCCTTGTTGCCAGAAACATTATACAAAATGGCCGTTGGATAGAACCTTATTCCCCATCCAAATGGGAAGTAAGTAATTGGTTTACAGGACTCTATAATCTTAAAAGCATATCCACCACGAATAAGCCCTATACCCATAGAGAATTTAACATGGGTATTGGTAACCGTTATGGTTTGCTTGTACATAAGAATAACCACAAGCGCTATTACGATGCCAATAGGAAACGACGGAAATGGAAACCATGAATAGAAAAGACTTGCCACAAAACACAAAATATAAATTGCCACCGCAATGGCAACAGGCATAGAGTATTGAGTTGTTTTCATACCATAAATTTTTGTAATAAAATTATGCAGAATAATTGACTTTTTCAAATGATGGTCTATACTATCACTAAAATCACTTTTTTAACTCTATGAATCGAGTCATTATTCTCCGATCTCTATTACTTATTTTCTTCTCATGCATCTTTCATAAAGTGTTGGCTACTGGCGAACCCGCACTTGTTATGGGTTTGGGTGAAGTGAAGAGTTTGCAAAATTCTTCACAAATACTATTCTACAATCCAGCAATTTTTATCAATAGTCAGGCTACGGAAATAGGAACAAGTTTTTCAAATGATTTTTGCATAAAAGAACTCTCAACATCCCATCTATACGGAAGTTTAGGTAGCAATTTGGGTACTTTCAATGGTGGTTTTGAACGATTTGGCAGTGAGCTATTTAACCGAAACAGACTGGTTTTGGGGTACGCCAATAGATGGAATAAACTAGCCATTGGGGTTAACTTCAACTATTTAGCAGTTCACATCATTAATTGTAAAATAGGACAGATGGTTTATTCTCAAATTGGCACTAAAGTATTTATTAATGAGCACTTTACAATGGCTTTCTCGGTGGCAAATATTGAACAGTCGAAGATCAATGTTGAAGAATCTGCATTAACTATTCCAACAGAGATGCTTTTAGGCTTAAAATGGTCTGATAATAAGATGCTTACACTCTATTTTGAGGCCGAAAAAAGCTTAAATTGCTCCCTTATTGGCAAGTTTGGAGCAGAAATTAAGGCTCATAAAATTTTTGTTTGTCGACTCGGCTGTTTTGGTTCACCGCTTACACCAACTGCAGGATTTGGACTTATGATGAAGAGGGTTTGCCTCGATATGGGGTTCAACTTCAACTCCCAATTGGGCATAAGTAGCAGTGCCTCATTATTGGTAAGTTTCTAGACTATGCGCGGAGTAGCTATACTTATAGCGTTACTATTAACGCACACTCTTCTTGCACAGAATGCCAATTTTCAGGATGCCATAGAATCTATCATCACTCAAAAGGATGAATCGGCCAACTATGCCGATATGGTTGCCAACCTCACCGATATTTATAAACATCCAATTTCTATTAACAAAGCTTCCAAAGACGAACTCGAACAACTCTTCTTTCTCACCGATGAACAGATTGAGAATATTCTTTTCTCACATTATATGACGGGCGATTTTACAACTCCATACCAACTTCAGCGGGTTGAAGGGCTCGATTCGCTAACCATAAGGCAACTTATTCCATTTGTAAATTTTGATGCCAGTGAAAAAAAAGTAGATTATCGGATAACGAGTCAGGTGGTTGGCAGATGCACCTATTTGTTTGAAACACCGAAAGGATATCTGCCCAAAAACGACTCAACAC
>JAYVSA010000196.1:0-4731 GCA_043775765.1 Breznakibacter sp.
TCTCTCGGGGCGGGTAGTTGATGAGTTACTCTCAACAACGCGCGAACTCGATGGGCAAAATGAAAAGCGAAATAGTGCCGATTTTGCGCTCTGGAAAAAGGCATCGCCAGAACATATTATGCGATGGAAATCGAAATATAGTGCTGGATTTCCTGGTTGGCATTTGGAGTGTACTGCTATGAGTACAAAATACTTAGGTTCACAATTTGATATTCATGGTGGCGGAATGGATTTACTTTTTCCACATCACGAGTGCGAAATTGCGCAAGGCACCATATCTAACGGTAAAGCACCAGCAAAATACTGGATGCACAACAATATGATAACCATCAATGGGCAGAAGATGGGCAAGTCGTTGGGTAATTTCATCAATCTCGACCAGTTTTTTTCGGGTTCGCATCCTCTTTTGGAGCGCGCTTACTCGGCTATGACCATTCGTTTTTTTATTCTTCAAGCGCATTACCGAAGCACGTTAGATTTTAGTAATGATGCACTTCTGTCGGCCGAAAAAGGGCTGTTACGACTACTTGAAGCCATAGCTAATATAAGCAAACTGAAAGCTGGCGACACATCGACCTACGACGTGAGTGCATTAGAATCCAAGTGTTACGCCGCTATGAGCGACGATTTAAACAGTCCCATCGTTTTGGCTCATCTTTTTGACGCTGTTAAAAACATCAACTCTCTTTTGGTCGATGGCGGTTCGTTAACACAGCACGATATTCATGAACTTAAACGCGTGATGCATCTTTTCGCCTTTGATTTGCTTGGACTTGAGCCAGCTAAGGAGGCTTCGGGCAATAATGAAACCATTACCAAAGGTGTTATTGATTTGCTTTTAGAGGTTAGACAAGAGGCTAAGCTTACCAAAAACTGGGCATTGTCCGACAAAATAAGAAATCAATTAACCGAACTGGGTGTGGTAGTAAAAGACACCAAAGAGGGCTATGAGTGGAAAATTAATTAATACTTTAGAGATGATTCGATTTATTCCAATAGTAATTGCATCTCTTTTCGTGAGTTGCGCCACCAAAAGTAGTCAGCCCGCAACGGTTGCAACAACGAACCAAAATGGATTGGTAAAAACCCCCGATTTCAATGCGGATAGTGCGTATGAATATACTGCCAAACAGGTAGCATTTGGCCCACGAGTACCAACCACCAAGGCACATGCCGAGTGTGTGAAGTATTTGAGTTCAACGTTAAAAAGAATGGGTGCCAGTGTAACCGTTCAGGAGGGTGAAGTAACGCTTTTTGATAAGAACAGAGTCATCTGCAAAAACATCATCGGACAGTTTAATAAAGAGAATCCAAACCGCATTGTTCTCTTCTCGCATTGGGACAGTAGACCATTTGCCGACCAAGACAAGAATATTTCTATGCGTATGGTTCCTATTGATGGGGCGTCTGATGGTGCAAGTGGTGTTGGTGTTTTGCTTGAACTGGCTCGTAATATTGGACACGTGAATACTGCAATTGGAGTTGATATTATCTTTTTGGATGTTGAAGATTACGGTAAGCCCAATTTTATTAAAGGTGAGCCAGCGGAAGATAGTTGGTGTTTAGGAACTCAATATTGGGGTAAAAACATTGACAAAAATAACTACGCCCCTCGTTTTGGCATTCTTTTAGATATGGTTGGAGCAAAAGACGCCATGTTTTATAAAGAGGGCTACTCGATGCAGTATGCACCTCAAATCGTTGATAGAGTATGGAAAACGGCATCACTTCTTGGTTATGGCAACCGTTTCGTTTATGAAGATGGCTCCACCATTACCGACGATCATGTTTATGTGAACTCGCTTACGGGAATACCAACGATAGACATCATACAGTTTGATCCACAAACAAATACCTCTTTTGCAAGCTATTGGCATACGCACCAAGATAACATGTCAATCATCGACAAAAACTCTTTGCAAGCAATAGGTCAAGTTTTAATGCAGGTGGCTTATTCTGAAAAATAGGTTATGGTTCATGAGCCACTAAGTTCTTTCTATTTGGCCAATTGCACTGAAGCTGGGTGCGATGAGGCGGGTCGTGGTTGTTTAGCAGGGCCAGTCATTGCCTCTGCGGTTATTTTGCCTCCAGATTATTATAATAAAGAGATTAACGACTCGAAGCAACTATCTGAAAAGAAACGTTTTCAGCTGCGCGATACGATTATTAAAGAAGCTCTGGCTTATTCTATTGGCATTGTTTCTAATACGGAGATTGATAAGATAAATATTCTGAATGCCTCAATTTTGGCTATGCACCATGCGCTCGACGATTTGGAACAACCGTTTAACCATATCATTGTCGATGGTAATCGCTTTAAACCTTACCGCAATATTGTGCATAAAACCATTGTGAAAGGTGATTCAAAATATTTCGCTATTGCCTCGGCTTCTATTTTGGCAAAGACTTACCGCGATGAGTTGATGGAGGAGTTAAGTAGGGAGTTTCCTCAGTTTGGATGGGATATAAATAAAGGATATCCAACGGCAAAGCACCGCCAAGCGATTCTCGAATTTGGTATTACTCCTTATCACAGAAAAAGTTTCAAACTTCTTAATACTCAATATAGTTTAGATTTGTAACCTATCTATTAAACTAAAAAAGCTATATTTGCAGCTCGGTTATTTATAAGATTATGATTCGGTTATCTCTTTTTTTAGTTGTTATTTCTTGTTTAGCACTTACGCCAGTAGTGGCTCAAAGCAGTTTGTCCAACCCCGCATTGGAGCAAAAGCAACCTATTCTTTATCCTAACCCAGCCACAGATAAGCTTTTTTTAAATACCGATTTCACCTTTCAATCCATCGAGATTTACGATTTATCGGGTAATTTGCGTTTCACAGTAAAGAGTTTTGACGAATCAGTTGTTGATATTTCTACCCTAAAACCCTCCATTTATCTCGTTAAAATTATTACCAGTAAGGGCGTTACTATTGCCAAAATTACAGTAAAGCGCTAACGGTCTATTTCGTAGCTTTGGTTCTGGAGCTATACAATTTAAGATTCACTTTATTTTCTTCGTTACCACCCAAAAGCTTGTTGTGAGCTTGTTGTGGCTTTAGGCTACAATGTAGGCATGTCTCTCTTTTACTTTTTGAAGGATAGTGAGAAGATTGATTTTATGCTCGAGATGCACCTTTACAAAATAGTTCATGAGGTATTTGCTAAACACTGCAATAGCGCCAAATGAGAGTGCTGGAATGAGTAGTGCAGGTACATGATAACCCAGAATGTATTTCAGTAGAGTAGTACCTGTTAATAAAACTAGTGCAATAGTAACTCCTCTCAAAGAGCATCTATCGTGTTTATTAACCTTTATCAGTTCTTGGTTTAAAACAGTGATGTTTTTTTCAAATACTCTTTCGTAACTGTTGATGCCAAACCATTTCCATTCGTTGATGGAGTTGTCTATAGAGGCAATTTGGTAGAGAAGATCGTCGATGATTTCGGTTGTGTTCATGTAGTAGTTTTTGGATTTTAATAACCAAATGTAAACAATGGATTTTAAAACTCAAAATTTGCGTTTATATAGTTATTAACACCGATGAATAATGTTGGGTAATATATTTAACGGTGTTTCTGTGTAATGCACATCTCAAAAAAAACTCCTTGTTGTAAATGGACAACAAGGAGTAACGAATTTTGTGATGTTATTGTTGATGGATGCGCTCTTCTTTGAGATGATTGACCATGAAATGAAGGCGATTTAGCACGTTAACCTCTGTGGTACCATCATCGAAATCGAGATAGAGCAAATTGAGGTTAGGGTAGAGCGCCTTAAGTTTCTTTTCAATGCCTTTAGAGATAATGTGGTTGGCAATACACCCGAAAGGTTGCAAGCTCACGGCGTGGTTGATGCCATGCTTGGCAAAGTCGATAATTTCCGCTGCAATAAGCCATCCTTCTCCAAACTGATTTACCAAATCGATAACCTGCGAGGCGTCTCGGGCAAGGGTTCTAATTTTTTGGAATGGGTCGTAAAAGCGAAACTTACTCATTTTCTTGTTCACTTTGTTTATTTGCATATCGGCCATTTTCTCAATGAAGTAGAGATAGATAGGCGAAATTTCGGTTTTTTTGATTTTCGATTTTACGTTGACTTCTATGTTTACAAATTCCTGAATGAAGAAATCGAGAATTGGAGGCACAACCACTTCAACACCTTGACTGATAAGCCAATCGGCCACATTGGAGTTTCCAAAAGAGTTGTATTTGATGTATATTTCGCCTACAATACCTACTTTCGGATAGTGTCCTTTGTTGATATCAATGGCGTTAAAATCCATTACAGCCTTGTCTATAAGGTTGAAAATACCCTTCGGATCGTCTTTTAGAATAAATTCATTTGAGCGCTTTAAATAGTCATTTAATAGCTGTTTGCTCTGGCCCTTAGTTTTTTCACGCACCACGGTTGAATAATACATTTTAGCCAATGCATCGGCATAGAGCATGATGGCAAAGGTGATAGGCAACATCTTTTTCCAGTTGATGTCGAAGCCAGGCTGCGGATTAATGGTTTTTCCAGAGGTTCCTATTGCCACAACAGGAATTTCGTCGTAACCACAATCGAGCATTGCTTTTTTTATGAGAGAAAGATAGGTTGATGCGCGACATTGACCACCAGTTTGAGTCAGTGCCACGGCTACTTCGGAGTGCTTGTAAGGGCCTTCGGTAAGGGCTTTTATAAAGTCGCCCACAATAAGAGTTGCCGGATAGCACACCTCATTATTG
>JAYVSA010000197.1:0-3409 GCA_043775765.1 Breznakibacter sp.
GTTTTTTACCTAATGCACTTCACCCATCTTCTCAATCTCCTTTACAATACCCGAAAGGTTGTTTCCCAAGGCTTCCACAATCATGTTTGCCGCCTTGTCTGATATGGTGAGTTGTTGCTTCTTAACGTAATCAATGATCCAAGGCTTAAGGTTATTTTCATAAATTGCCTTCGAATCTAAAACAGCCAAATTAGATCCCTTTGTTTCGCAATCTTTGAGTTTTTTACCTAATGCACTTCGCCCATCAATAGATTTGTATTTATGGGCGAAAACCAATATCGTAGAGGGTTGGGGTGCCGATAAATAATGCTGAAGCGGCTCAAAATCTTTGATATTCTGCGCCTCTTTTACTATAATAACTTGGTAGGGCGCCATCATCGGAAATCGCTTAGCATTGAGCAAAATGGTGTTCAAATCCACATCTTTGCCATAAACAACCGTCTGATTAAAGGCCTTTTCATCCTCGGTAAGCACGTTCTCGGCAATATAGTCTGTAAGCACATCAATATAATAAGGCTCTTCCCCCATTAAAAGGTAAACGGGCTTATATTGCTTCTGTTTTAAACTATTTAGTATCTCATCAAAACTCATATACTGGTCTCTATTACTTCTAAAATGAATGACAAAAGGTTAAAAATGCAAATGTCTTACAGATTCGCCGTTATTTAAAATTTCTTTAAGGGATGAGATGCCAATTTTCAAATGGTTTTCAACATAAAGCTCCGTCACTTTCTTGTCGCTTGCATCCGTTTTTATTCCGGTTGATATCATGGGTTGATCGGAGACTAAGAGTAAGGCTCCCGAGGGGATTTTATTAAAGAATCCAACGACAAAAATGGTTGCCGTTTCCATATCGATTGCCATGGCCTTGGTTTTTTCCAAATACTTTTTAAACCGTTCATCGTACTCCCAAACGCGTTTATTGGTGGTAAAAACCGTGCCCGTCCAGTAATCTAAACCAAAATTACGAATGGTTGTAGAAACCGCTCGTTGCAGACTAAATGCGGGCAATGCAGGTACTTCGGCAGGTAAATAATCGTTAGACGTTCCTTCGGCGCGAATAGCGGCAAGAGGCAAAATTAAATCGCCCAACTGATTCTTTGATTTCAATCCGCCACATTTACCCAAAAACAGAACGGCGTTGGGCTCTATGGCACTCAATAAATCCATTATAGTAGCCGCATTAGGACTACCCATTCCGAAATTGATAATGGTAATACCCTCTGCACTGCAATTGGGCATATTCAAATCTTCACCTACAATTGGAACATTGTACCACTCACTAAAAAGATCGAGATAGTGGTTGAAATTGGTAAGTAAAATATATTTTGTAAAATCTTCGAGCTTTCTGCCGGTATAGCGAGGAAGCCAGTTGGAAACGATCTCTTCTTTTGTCTTCATTTTCTTTCTATTCTGCTAATTATTAGTCAATATACACTAATTTTGAAATGCGTTTGCGAAGTTATTTAATTTTATTGGTATGAAACTCAATTTGCCCTCTTTTGCTTTTAACATTCAAGAAGTAGAGGGAAAAAGACAAATCTTTGATCCTATACGAAAACGATTTGTGGCACTAACGCCCGAAGAGTGGGTGCGTCAACATCTGATACGCTTGCTCATAGAACAATATGGAGCGCCTGCCGGATTGATGGGTGTTGAACATAGCGTAAAAGTGGGAACTTTGTCGCAAAGAGCAGACATTGTTCTTTACAACCGACTTGGCGAACCCGTGTTAATTGTGGAAGTAAAAGCGCCCAAAGTGGCCATCACTCAAGATGTTTTGGATCAGGCATCGCGATACAATCTAAAACTTAATGTTAAATATATCATCCTCTCAAACGGCATTCAACACCTAGTCCTTCGTTTAAATTCAGAGAAAAAGGCTTACGAAATAGTTGCCAAAATGCCCCACTACGAAGATATTATTGCTTGTTGATACATTGATATTCTAGCACATCGGTAAATCCAGAGCGTGTTTTAAGCCAATCCTTTTTAACCCCTATCGGCTCAAAGTTAGACTCTCTAAAAAGTGCCATACTCGCGTCATTGGTCACAGCCACATCTACCGTTACTTGATGCAAACCCCACTGAGAAAAAAGATAATTTACAAACAGGGCAATTGCCTCTCTTGCAATACCCTTGCCTTGATACTTTTGATGTACCATAATACCAACTCCCGAACGCAAATGATATGGATCGAACTCAAAGGCATCAACCAACCCAACGGAATGATAGCTGCCGTCAATCTGTTGCTCAACTATTAAGCGTATTTGCAAATCGGTGTATAAGTCTCCTGTACTCGTTTCTACGAAGCGCATCAACTGATGCCTAGAGTAAGGTGTATTTGGACTTCCAAACTGAAATAGTTCCTGATTATTTTCCCATTCATAGAGCAAATCAACATCAGAAGGCTCAACAGCTCTTAATCGAATTAACCCATTTTCAATCATAGGGTTACTTATTCACTTTGGGGATAAAGTCGATTGTTTCCAAAACAATCGATTTTCGAGTAGCCACATATTCGGTACGTTTAGCCACGCTTACCTCTCGAGAAACTGTTGTACAACCTGGATAGTCGAAATCAAAACTGTAACTTTTACCTACTGGAATAATTACCACAAACTTGCCATTGGAAGGGTTGCATTTATAAGAACCTACCGTGTTATGTGTTTCGAGGTCTTTTACTACAAGAGTGGCGTTTATAGTACTGTCATTGCCTAGCGGATTAGCTGTACAAGTAACAACAGACATCGCCCGTTTATCGGAGTCTAAAAACTCCAGCAAGTACAAATCAGAAGCACCCTCGCCCGTGTTTTTATGAGACACATAATAGACCCTTTGACCATCTATTGTTGGCTGATAAAAAAGATCATCATCGGGTGTGTTTATAGGATATCCAACATTTTCAGCAGCACTCCAAACACCATCTTCGCCCAATGTTGCTTTGAAAATATCAAAAGCACCACTATTTAAGCCCAAATGACCTCTTGACGAGAAATAGAGTGTTTCTCCATCGGCATGAAAAAACGGCGACTCCTCATCGTCGGATGTGTTGATTTTAGGCCCAAGATTTTGCTCCTTGCCCCACTCGCCATTCGGTAATTTACGAACAACATAAATATCTAAACCACCAAATCCATCTGGTCGATTACTCGTGAAAAAGAGCATTGATCCGTCTGCTGACATAGCAGCTGAAGTTTCATCGGATGAGCTATTGATGGGACGAGGCATTTTTACAGGAGTACTCCACTCGTTTGCTCCATTTAATTGCGAAGTATAAATATCGCCCTCTCCATTTACGTTTCTAAAAAAGAAAAGTGTCTTGCCATCAAAACTTAAACTACACGTTGCATTATTGCCTTGTCCATTTATTCCTTCATAAAGCGCCTTTGGCTGAGACCAATCTTTG
>JAYVSA010000198.1:0-1985 GCA_043775765.1 Breznakibacter sp.
TAATTTCTCGCCAAGAATCTCCATGCTTAGCTCAAACTCATACTGCTCACGCTCTGAGGTTCCCTGTTTTCCGATATATATTGCCTCTAGGTCGTTTAGCGTCTTATATTTTCTCTTTTCCATGACAACTTCTATTTTTCTCGGTATAATTTCTTCTCTTCAAAATACGCCTGCTTAATTCGTTCCGCTTTGCGAATCTCCTCCGTTGGTGTTTTATTGCTCTTTTTGGCTATTCCGTGAGTTCCAACAATTAATGTTTCGTGCAAGTAGTCTTTGTCCCAGAATGCAAATAGCCTGTAAAATCTTCCGCTTTCATCAATACGAAATTCATAAATCCCATCGCTCCCTGCCATCTTCAAGAACCAGTGTCCAATTAGCCGTTCCTTAGTTTTCCGAATTGCTTGAAATAGTTATCTTCGTGATTTATCATCAAGCGAGTCGATAAACGCTTCAGCTTGGTTAAGGAAGATTACTTCTATTGGCTTCTCCATCGGTTTAAACAGATTTTAGTCCAAAAAAGTTTCTAAATATAGAGACAATTTCTTCTGAAATCAAGAAATTATCTTCTAATTTGATTGCCAACGAAACAGCTAAGAGGAACAATATTAATTCTATCCAAACAAAAAGCGCCACTCCAACCGGAGCAGCGCTAATGTAATGGATTGTATTGTTACTGACAGTCGCATGGTATATTAATAGTAATTGGATGGTTCCTTGTAACTTTTCCAAGATTAACAATGGGTGCGATGCCTTTATAATCAATCCTTTTTGAATTTACGAACTCCTTAAATGTTTCCCTACATTTTGGACACTCGATTATTGCATAAGACAAAAGTGAACCATTTTTCTCCTTCAGAAGCTGTTCATAATTCTCCACTCTTAAAATTTCAAATTCTCCATTCGTTCTTCTTTGATCATAGATAATAAACACACAACTGTCAGTATCGCTAATCTCGTTACCAATTGATTCAATGTCTAGTTCTTTAATTTCTACTAAAATGAATTCTGCCATAATATTCCTAATTTTAAAATGTATATGTAAAGGTATCTCATATAGATGATTGCTCCAAGCAATTTTTTAACTATAAAATTCACCTATAGCCAAAATGAAAAAAATAATATTATTAAGGTGTGGCTGTCTATGATTTCTTAAAAAGTTAGCATTTATTCAAACAAAAAGCACCACTCCAACCGGAGCAGCGCTTTAAAAAAGAGTATTTGCAGAAACCTACTTTTCGGCGTAGAGCTTCACAATGTTTACGATAACCTCCGTGGCCTTTACCATCGATTCCAGCGGAACGTACTCAAACTTTCCGTGGAAGTTGTGGCCGCCGGCAAACACGTTGGGGCAGGGTAGACCCATGTAGGAAAGGCGTGCGCCATCGGTGCCGCCTCTAATAGGCATAACCTTGGGCTTTATATCGGCCATCTCCATCGCCTTAATAGCGGTATTCACAATGTGCATGTGGGGTTCCACCATCTCGCGCATGTTGAAATACTGATCCTTCATTTCGAGGGTGGCAATGTCGCCATAGCGCAGGTTGATGAGGCTCAGGATGCCGGTGAGCAGCTTCTTTTTGGCCTCAAACTTGGTGCGGTCGTGGTCGCGAACGATATACTGGATGGAGGCGTTCTCCACGCTGCCTTCCATGTGAATAAGGTGGTAGAATCCATCGTATCCGGTGGTAGACTCAGGGCGCTCATTTACCGGTAGCATGGCGTTTATCTCCATGGCAACCAGCATGGCGTTTATCATCTTATCCTTGGCATATCCGGGGTGGATATTGCGGCCTTGGATGGAGATTTTTGCGCTGGCTGCGTTGAAGTTTTCATACTCCAACTCGCCAACTTCGCCACCGTCCATGGTGTAGGCAAAATCGGCTGCAAAGCGCTTCACATCAAAGTGGTCGACGCCTCTGCCAATCTCCTCATCGTGGGTAAAGCCAATGCGCAGGTCGCCGTGCTTTACTTCAGGATGGTTAATG
>JAYVSA010000199.1:0-3839 GCA_043775765.1 Breznakibacter sp.
TTTGTGCAGCACCTGTAATGCCCCGTAACTCCATAAAAGTCTGTGAATTCTTCCAACTAATAACTTCTACATCCAATGATATATTATGAAAATGGTCGAAGTACGGACATAAAGCCAACCCCTCGCCACTCCTTACAAGCTCCATTTTACCCTCGCTACCAATATACTTAAAGAGTAAACCCGGATGATAAACGTAGGTATCTGCCCACAAGAGTTTCATCTCGGCATCGTTCGATATAATTAAATCTTTTCGTAGAGCAAAAAACTTACTCTTGGCCTCCACAAAACAGGTATCGTTTCGGTAAATTCGAATCATGGCAGGCTGAGAAGCAGTTCCCGAGCCAAGTACTTTTGCTCCATGTTGGCTAAACCCTCCTTCGTAATCAACATTCTTAAAAATGTTTTTTAGCTGATACCGTAATTCATAAGAGGTAAATTGCGGATATATAGAAGATTCTGGGTTGGAACTGTGTAAAATCTTATGTTTTAATTCCCCTAAAAGAGAGTGATCAAAATAGATACGATTAAAGAACTCTACCGAGTCCACCTCAAAATCGGAACCTGTCATATCCAGTTTATACTCCTTAAAAGACGCATAAACCTCGTTCGGTTTATAACCCGATGTTTCCCAAGTAACTCTCCCTCTCAAACCACTCCACTGATTGGTCATTAAGTTGAGCGAACCAGTGGTATCATAAATCGTTATGCTGTCTTTATTTATAGCAACACAACTAAGCTGCATCTTCCCAAACGTAACAGTTAGAGGCATATTCACCTCATTCTCAAACCGAAATATTCGTGTGTTGGTATTCCACTTTATGGCGGCTGTTGAATAAACAATATTCTTTAAAAGAAGATTTCTGGTTGTTAAAAATAACTCATTGACTAAGCGCTGAGAATTTTTGTTGTTCTCGAGTATTGTTATGATGGCGGTATTCCAGTTTGTAAAACTATCACCCCAGTGCTTAGCTTCATTAAAAGCAAGCACGGTTTCTAAATAGTTCATATAATCTGGAAATATCTTCGCTCGTCTAGCCGACAATTGATTTATTGTACGTATCAATAACGATTTATTCGCGTCAGGAAAAGTTTCATCTTTCCATAATGGCATAAAGCGAGCGTTAAACTCCTGAACAACTTTCTTGTCTCCAGCCAACCGCATCAAACTGTCCAACTGAACTGGAAACCGATCATTATTGTTTGAAAACACAAAAACTGGAGGTAACTGTGCCATCAGTTTCAATAAACTGCCGAAGCAAAAAATAGCAATTAGGAGGTATCTTCTGGCCATTTACCAAAGTTTTTATTGTTTTATAAACACTGCTGCACACCAATTATTCTTCAAATCCTTCGAAACCAACGTGTAACCACACTTTCCAGCTTCGGCCTCAATTAGCATTAAATCGGCCTCATAGAAACCACTCATTATAATTGTGCCACCTTTTTTGGTCACTTTGGCATAATTTTTAATATCCTCCAACAAAATATTACGATTGATATTAGCTAAAACCAAATCGTAAACCACATCCCCAAGCAATGATGCATCTCCCTGAGCCACAGTCATCGATGTCACATCATTAAGCTCTATATTTTCAATGGAGTTCAAATACGCCCACTCATCAATATCAATTCCAAACACACTCTTCGCACCAAGCTTAGAAGCCAGAATACCTAAAATACCCGAGCCACAACCCATATCCAATACCACCAAATTGGAACAATCAATCCCCAACAAAAACTTCATAACCAAGCCTGTTGTCTCATGATGTCCTGTTCCAAAACTCATCTTTGGCTCAATCAGAATCTCATATTGAGCAGGCGCCACATCTTTATGGTGCGGACTTTTAACCACACAAATATCCCCTATTTGAATAGGCTGAAAATAGTTTTTTTCCCACACCTCATTCCAATTTTGGTCGGGAATCTCCTCTGTTTCAAACGTAAATTCAAACTCCTTATGAAGCGTAATAGTCAATTCACCCAATCGGACTTCATCATAAAGCGGTTTTTGAATATAAGCCTCCAAACCCTCATCGGTTTCCAAAAAACTCTCAAACCCCAATTCGCCCAATTGCGCCATCAAAATCTCTCTAATCTCCTCATTTAAAGGCGTTATCGTGTACAACAGCTTAATATAGTTCATCTGTATCGTTTAATAATGATTAACAATTTTTTGTAAATTTAGAAAAATAAAAAAAGGGACTCACATTTTGTCCCTATTATTAGCACCATTAGTTCAAATTTCAACACAATACTCTTTTGGGCGTGTCACAAAGCGCCTATCCTAAAAGCATCTCAACATTATGCCCAATTTCAAATCCCGAGAAACTTGGCGCTTTCTGTCGGGCCTTTCTCTCCAATCTTTTTGCCCTTAATAACCTCACGTTTCAAACACTACACAAGGGGCAAAAAGGATTTCCGTTGCAGTCCACTCACGCGCTCCGCCAATACGAGTTAAAGAGATATTAAAAAGGGCGCCCACAACAGACGCCCTTAAGGTTCTAAAGCATTATTACGCTACGAAAGAGTTATTTAGTTATTTGAAACTAACTTCCCTGATTGAAGCGTGATGTTATTGCCTATCACCTTATAGAAATAGATGCCTGAAGACAATGCGCCTGTATCAATCGTTGTAACATTAGTAGAAATCATTTGACGATAAACCTCTTCGCCCAAAACATTGTAAATTATTACATGGCAATTAGTTACTTGCGTTAAATCGTTAACACGAACCGTTGTGTACAACGTAAACGGATTAGGTGAAATGTTGATATTCCTACCTTCTGCATAATAAGTAGGTAGCGTAGTTGCAATTCCGCCAGTAGGTAGATTCACACTAATGCTATTAACAATTAATGAACCAGCGGTAGTAAAAGCACGTCCGTTTAACTCAACGCCTATATTAATATTTACCGCGCCATTATTGGCAATGATCGTTCCGTTAAAAACCGAGTAAACATCAATATCTACAGCCCCTTCCACTTTCCAGAAAACGTTCTTAGCTTGGGCGCCATTTAAAAGCACCACATTGGAATAAACGCTTGTTGAGAAAGCACCGTTGATGAGCAACACAAAAACAGCATCGCTATTACCTTCGGCATCTAAAAAAACAGTATCGGTTAACACCGTAGCTGCATTGAGTAAGTAAGTATGAGGTGTAAGAACTAAGTTACTGCCAAATTGTGCTGGATAAAGTAACTCAATATCATGACCCATAGAGTTAAGAGAGCCATACAAAACGCCCAAGTCGGCAGCAGCGGCAGCAGTCGACACGTCGGCAATTGGATGAATTTCGCCCGTTACCAATAACGCATCAAACCCAGTGGTTAGGCCAACATTGGTTCCCACTTGCCCATTCGCCGAGGTGATGCCCGTATTTGTAACCGCTCCATCAGCCGATAAAAGCGCATAAAGTTCAGTGGTTCCCATGGCAGGAACGGCTGGCCCTGTAAGTACTGGAACACCGCAACCTATTGGCATTGCAGCCTTAACGCCATCAACAGTAATAGCACCAGTAGTTGATAAAGCTCTACCTTCAAGAACATCGCCCGCATTCATCTCAATAGCTGAATTGTTGGCAATAATATTTCCTCTCATGGTTGAGTTAGATGCCATACTTACCATTCCTTCAACCGACCAAAATACGTTACAAGCTTTAGCTCCATTAATCAACTTAACCTCCGAAAAGGTACTTGTAGAGAGCGTACCCAAAACTTTAAAAACAAAAACAGCATTGGCATCGCCCAGAGCATCGAGATTTAAAACTAAATCGATAGTAGCAGAACTAGGAATAACATAAACGCCTGGAATCATTGTCTCGCCATTACCCATAAGCACTG
>JAYVSA010000200.1:0-6446 GCA_043775765.1 Breznakibacter sp.
GGCGATAAAAAACGCGCCCGTGTAGCATTTGAGGCAGCATCGAAACTTAATTATGACATCAAAATTCAGGAAGAAGCACTTTTTACGACCATTAAACTGAATTATGAATTATCGTATTCTCCATTTAATGAGATCATTACATCATTCACCAACTTTATAAATCTGTTTCCAAAAAGCAATAAAATAGATGAAGCTTACGATTATTTGAGCAAAACCTTTTTAAGCACAAAAAATTATCCGATGGCTATTGAATCATTGGAAAAGATTGGAAATAAAGATGCCAGTATCTACAAATCGATTCAACGAGTGGCATATTATAGAGGGCTACAACTTTTTAACGATATGGAGCTTGCCGATGCTGTAAAAATGTTTGATTACAGCTTAAAATATCCTGATTACAACAAATCGCTCAAGGTAAAAGCCTACTACTGGCGTGCCGAAGCAAAATACAAATTGGGCGATAACAATGGCGCCGTGGAGGATTACAAAACCTTTATTCAAACGCCAGGATCATTTAATTTACCTGAGTTTTCTATTGCTCATTACAACATTGGCTACGCCTACTTTAACCAAAAAGATTACGCAGGTGCCAAAGAGTGGTTTAGAAAATATTTTACGGTAGCACCAATGGCCTCATCACCTATAACTGGTGATGCTTACAACCGCCTTGGCGACTGCTACTTTGCCGATAGAGATTTTGATATGGCGCTTGATTGCTATAACAAATCTATCAGCAATGGCTTGAGTATGCCCGATTATGCGCTATTTCAGAAAGGTTTAGCACTAGGAATCTCTAAAAAACATCAGGCCAAGATTGATGCACTTAATGAGCTAATTAATAAGTACCCAAAATCGAGTTATGTCGATGATGCACTTTTTGAATCGGCCAGAAGTTTCATTGAACTCAATAATTTGGCCGAATCGATAAAGCGATACAAAACCATCAAAGAGAAATATCCACAAAGCAGTTATGCTAAAAAATCGTTGCAACAACTTGGTTTGGTGTACTATAACTCGGGCGATTTCGATAATTCACTTCAATATTTCAAACGCGTTGTAAATGAGTATCCTGGAACACCAGAATCGGATGAAGCGTTGGCTGGTATTAGAAACATATACATTGACAAAGGCGATTTAAATGGTTATTATGCCTACACAAAAACACTTGGCAACTTTGTAAAAATTGAGGTGAATGAAGAAGATTCTCTTACCTATCTTTCTGCCGAGAAATCTTATATGGCAGGTAATTGTGAAAATGCCATTCGTAATTTTGAGAATTACTTAGGCAAATTTTCTGATGGTAAATACTCTTTAAATGCACATTATTATAGAGCCGACTGCTTATACAAAAAAGGCGACAAAGAAGGGGCTTATAACGACTATAAAGTTGTTTTGGCTCGTGGCAAAAATGACTTCACCGAAGAGGCTCTTGTAAACAGTGCCGATTATTTATACGAAGAGGTAAATTACCAAGACGCACTGCCCCTTTACAAACGCATCATTACAGAGTCGGATGTGGAGGAGAACCGCGCTACAGGTAGAATTGGTGAGATGCGCTGTTTATTCCATTTGAATATTGATGATGAGGCCATTGAATCGGCCGATAAAGTACTCACATTAAGCAAACTAGAACCAGAGATTGCTCGCGAAGCCAAATTCACTAAAGCAAATTCCTATCGCAACTTGCTCAAAACAGACTTGGCTTTTGATGGTTATAAAGAACTCTCAGCAAACGTAAATAGTGTGGTTGGTTCGGAATCGAAATATTGGGTGTGCCAAATGCTATTCGACAAAACACAGTACGACAAGGCTGAGACAGAGATTTTTGATTTTGCTAAAAAAGGTACTCCCCACCAATATTGGTTGGCTCGATGCTTTGTCCTTTTAAGTGATATCTACATTCTACGAAATGAGAATTTCCAAGCAAAACAATATCTGGAGAGTGTGAAGGAGAATTATAAAGGGAAAGACGATATTTTAGATATGGTGAATGTGCGATTAATAAAAATCACGGATGCTCAGCCAAAACCAAAGCCAAAAATCAATTTCTCATTGGATTAATTAACTTAAGAAGAACAAATAGACACACTATATGAAAAGAATATTCGCAAGCATTATTGTATTTTCAACATATTTAACCCTCTTTTCGCAAGAAGCAATTAACAAAGATGTTAAGGTGGTAAGTAATTATGCACCCGTTGTTTCTGAGGCAACGAAAATTAGCATTTTGCCACAGATAGACGATACCACCTCACAGAAACCAACCTTTGAGTATAAAATAACGTCGAAAAAATTAGATTCGGAGTTTGTAACTCAACCCATTTCACCAGCCACACTATCTAAAGAGAAAGTTTTTTATGCGCCTACTTCTTTTGCAAAACTGGGCATAGGAACCTACTCAACGGCATTTGCAGAACTCTATTACAACATATTAAAATCGGAGAAATATGCCGTTGGTTTAAGCTTCGATCATTTAAGTTCTATTGGACATGTTTCTTTATCAAACGACTCGCTGGTGAGTGCACCCCTTCATTTAACCAACGGAGCACTCAACGTTCGTCGTTTTTACAAAGGCAAAACAATCTCTTTTGACCTCAATTTTAACCGCACTGGAATGGATTTTTATGGGCTTCAAACCCTGAGTTCGACCAAAAACTATTATCTAAACAGCAAAAGCAATATTACTACACCAGGCTCACAACTTGTTGATAATGATACGCAACGTCACTCAGTTATTGATGCTACCCTAGGCTTTTCAAAACCTGGAGGCGATGAAAAAGATGATTCCTACAACGGTAATTTCCGATTTGCGGGCTACAGTAACAAAACAGGTGTATCGGAAAAAACGTTTTTCTTAAATGGAGGACTAAAACATTTTGTAGAGAACTTCTATTTAGAAGGGTTAGCAAGTCTTGAGTCCAACAATGTGAGTATGCCCACAACCACTTCCTCACTCTACTCATACAAATCGACCAGTAAAACGACAATTATCATGGCTCCACGCATTGGCTTTATTTTTAGCCATGCTGATATTCAAGTTGGATTAAACCTTTTTAGTCAATTTGGCGATTCTGTAAGCCAAGGATTCTACGTTGGCCCACACCTACTTGGTAAAGTTAACCTTGCCGAAGGAATCATTACGGCCTATGGTGGTGCATCGAGTAAACTGAGCACCAACAACTACCGTGCTGTGGCTTACGAGAACAACTTTATTGCGCCCGATTTGAATGTGAAGAGCTGTTTTAATGGCATAACATTATTTGGTGGCGTGAAAGGAAATTTCAGTTCAAAAACATCGTTCTTAGCACAAGTTGATTATTCATCGTTCACGGATGAACATTTCTTTGTGAACCAAATGTACCGAACAACCGACCCTACCAATAAATTGATAACGCAAGCCTTCGATTATTCAAACCGTTTCAATGTGGTGTATGACGATGGGAAGTTGCTTTCTGTTTATGGAGAACTACTTGTTAAACCTAGCGAAACACTTGATTTTATTCTGAGTGGTCGCTACAACAGTTGGAGTCTTTCAACCCAAGCAAAAGCATGGAACAAGCCAGAGACAGAAATTATGTTCAAATCGATTTTCAAACCTTGGGAAGGCTGGAAGATACAAGCGGATATTGCTTCCATTGGCGAGCGTTACGTTTACGACCCAACACTTCAATTGGAAAAATCTCTTAGTTCTATTATCGACCTCAATTTAAGTGGAGAGTATCAATACAACCAACGCTGGTTGATATTTGGTGGTGTATACAACATTTTGGCAAGTAAGTATTACAAATGGAACGAATATCCGGTTCACGGATTTAACGTACGTGCTGGTGTAGGATTTACATTTTAACAACCTTTTCAAATTATTTTCAAATGAAAATTGACCTTTTTATTCCTTGCTTCATAGACCAACTTTACCCAAAAACAGCTTGGAATGTTATAAAGATATTAGAATCGCAACAAATTGATGTTAACTATAACCCCGAACAAACGTGTTGTGGGCAACCACATTTCAATAGTGGTTATTGGAAAGATGCCCGCAAAATGGCGGAAAAGTTTATAAAAGATTTTCCAAATAACCATCCCATTGTATCACCTTCAGCATCGTGCTCAGGATACGTTAAAAACAGCTATTCGAAGCTCTTTTTAAACGATGAGAAGATGTTGCAAGAGTGCGCTCGTCTTTCAGAAAACATCTTTGAGCTCACCGATTTTTTGGTTAACAAACTGGGGCAAACCGACTTCGGTGCCACCTTTCCGCATAAAGCAACTTACCACGACTCCTGCTCGGCATTGCGTGATTATGGCATCAAGGAGGAACCTCGAAAACTGCTACAAGCGGTAAAAGGACTCGAGCTCATTGAAATGGCCGACACAGATGTTTGTTGCGGATTTGGTGGAACTTTTATGGTTAAATATGTGCCAATTTCAACGGCTATGGTGAGTCAGAAAGTGGAGAATGCTCTTAAAACTGGCGCTGAATACATTGTTTCGGCCGATGCTTCTTGTTTACTTAACTACCAAAGCTACATTGACAAACAGAAATTACCTATTAAAACCATTCACTTGGCCGATGTAATTGCGAATTTCTAGGTTTACCGCAATAAAATTTAGTGGGCAAATTGAGGTGGGTAATTCTTTTGCGTTAGAGATTGGAACGGAAATCCTTTTTGCCCTTTATAAATGATCTGAAACCCTGGAGATGCTATGGGCAAAAAGATTGGAGTGGAAAGCTCGCCCCGATAGGGGAACGCCCAACTTCGACCAATTTACAAAAAGAAATCCTGACTCATACAGGATGAATCAGGATTTTGGAGAAGTTTCTTTTTTGGCTTATCGCATTTGTAAACTGTGAAGCTTTTTATAAGTTCCATCTAAGGCTATTAACTCCTCGTGCGTACCACGTTCAACAATTTCGCCCTCATTAAAGACGCAAATTAAGTCGGCATTTCGAACCGTGGACAAACGGTGTGCAATAACGATGGAGGTTCTGTTTTCCATTAAACGCTCTAGAGCATCTTGCACCAAACGCTCCGATTCGGTATCGAGAGCCGAGGTAGCCTCGTCGAGAATTAAGATTGGTGGGTTCTTCAGGATAGCGCGCGCAATGCTGAGACGCTGACGCTGACCACCCGAGAGTTTACCACCTCTGTCGCCAATATTGGTGTTGTAGCCATCTTCGGTTTCCATAATGAAATTATGGGCATTGGCTACTTTTGAGGCTTCTTGAACTTGCTCTAAGGTAGCATTCTCAACACCAAAAGCAATGTTGTTGAATATGGTATCATTAAAAAGAATGGCCTCTTGATTTACATTTCCCATCAATTCGCGAAGGTCGTAAAGTGGTGTATCTTTTATGTTAATACCATCAATGTAAATTCCACCGTTTAAAACCACATCATGAAAACGAGGCAAGAGGTCGACAAAAGTTGTTTTACCACTACCCGACTGCCCTACTAGAGCTACCGTTTTACCTTTTTCAATGGTTACGGATACATTCTTTAAAACCTGCTTATCTTCATACGCAAATGTTACATCTCGGTATTCGATAGTAGAATTCAGGGTTGTGATAGATACTGGGTGTTCATTCTCTTTAATGCTATTTTCGGCCATTAAAATAACGTCAATTCGTTCCATGGAAGCCATCCCTTTTTGAATACTAAAAAAGGCATTTACGAATTCTTTGGCTGGATTGATAATGGTATAAAACATACCGATAAAAGCAAGAAAGATTGGTCCAGTAAGAGATGCACCAGCACCATTGATCAAATAAGTTCCACCAAACCAAACAATAACAACAATAACGACAGTCCCCATTAACTCGCTCATAGGATGTGCGAGCTCTTTTCGTCTCATCATTTTGTTATTGATTACTCGATAGTCGTTAAGCTCACTATGAAATTTATCGCCCATTTTTCTTTCGGCGTTAAATGCCTTCACAATTCGCAATCCGCTTAGAGTCTCTTCAATAACAGTAAGAATGGCACCCATCTTTTGCTGACTTTTTCTAGACTCCTTTTTAAGCGATTTCCCTACGGCACCAATTCCCCATCCAGCAATTGGTAACATAACCAAAATAAAGAGAGTAAGCGGTGTGGAAAGAATAAGCATAGTTACTAAAGAGACCAATATGATAATTGGATTCTTTAAAAACATATTCAGCGACGACATGATAGACCCTTCAACCTCAGCAACATCGCCCATTATACGCGACATGATATCGCCTTTACGTTCATCTGAAAAAAATGATAAAGGAAGAGTCACAATCTTTCTAAACATCTTATTTCGAATATCTAATGTCACTCCGTTTCGGATAATAATAGATTGATACGCACCTAAATAGGCAAATAAAACCTTAAAAAGAGTTGAGATTATTAATAATAAACTGACAAATAATAGAGCCGTTCCAACACCATAACTATCTTTAAAAAGAGTGATGTAGTAATAGA
>JAYVSA010000201.1:0-8475 GCA_043775765.1 Breznakibacter sp.
CTCCTCCGTGTCAACGTAACTTGAGTTATCTCTTTTTGGAGCACTTTTCTTTGGAGCTCTTGTGTAAACATTTTTAAACTCGCCCCAAAGAGGTTCGTCTTTAGACATTGGCGCTTCAATAACTATTTTTGCTTGCGTTACTGGATGTACAAACTCAATTCTGCGGGCGTGTAGGTTGATGCCACCGTTGGGGTTTGAGCGTGGAAAGCCGTATTTCAAATCACCCCTAATAGGACAATTTATTTTTGCTAACTGACAACGTATTTGGTGGTGACGACCCGTTTCGAGGTTTATTTCTAAAAGATGGTAATTATCGATGCTTGAAATTAATTCATACGTTAATATTGCCAATTTTGAACCTCTCTTTTCGGCATTGTGTGCGTGAGATTTGTTTTTTTCACTATCGCGAAGCAAATAATGTGAAAGTCTTTCGCTGTCGTGCTCGGGAAGGTTTTTAACAATGGCCCAATAGGTCTTTTTAATCTCTTGTTCTTCAAACATCTTGTTAAGGCGAGTTAATGCCTTGGTGGTGCGTGCAAATAGTACCACACCCGAAACTGGTCGGTCTAAACGATGTACAATACCCAAGAAAACATCACCTGGTTTCTTGTATTTCTCTTTAAGGTAAGCTTTTACAGCATCAGCAAGAGTCTCATCGCCAGTTTTATCGCCTTGCACTAAATCTGAATTTGTTTTGTTGATGGCAATAATATGGTTGTCTTCGTAAAGAACGTCTAAATTTTCCATTAATGTTTTTGCTCTAGTATATGCTGTTAAATTGATATTGAACGACTTGCGTTGTGTTGCTCTTAATTCTTGTTTCTAAGGATTGAAGATTAATCTGTTTAATATTGTTCTTTTTCGTTCGGAAAGTCTTTTGATTTTACATCGGATACGTAGTTGTTAACCGCTCCAGAAATCTCCTCAAAAAGATTGGAATAGCGACGTAAGAAGCGTGGCGAGAACTCTTGATTCACGCCAAGCATATCGTGCAAAACCAAGACTTGCCCATCGCATCCGTTTCCAGCACCAATGCCAATTACTGGAATATGAAGTTCTTTGGCCACTTTTGTTGCTAAGGCAGCGGGAATCTTTTCCAGAACAAGCGCAAAACAACCTGCTTCTTCTAGTAGTTTGGCATCTTCAATGAGCTTTTCTGCCTCTTCATTTTTTCTTGCGCGTACCGTATACGTTCCAAACTTATTAATGGACTGAGGCGTTAAGCCCAGATGTCCCATTACTGGAATTCCTGCCGATAAAATTCGTTTTACCGATTCTATCACCTCGCTACCACCTTCTAGTTTTACGGCATCGGCAGCTGTCTCTTTCATTATCCGAATGGCCGATGTTAATGCCTCAATGGAGTTTCCCTGATAAGATCCGAATGGCATATCTACAACCACAAGAGCTCTTTTAACAGCCCTCACAACCGATGCACCATGGTATATCATTTGGTCTAAGGTAATTGGTATTGTGGTTGTCCAGCCAGCCATAACATTTGAAGCCGAATCGCCCACCAATATAACATCAATACCTGCCGAATCTACGATACGGGCAAGCGAATAATCATAAGCTGTGAGCATGGCAATTTTCTCGCCTTTGTGCTTCATTTCGCTTAATGTGTGGGTGGTAATTCTTTTTGTTGAAGTTGAAATAGCAGACATAACCTTAATATTTGATAGCGCAAAGGTACATTTTTTTTGGCTTCAAATATCAGAGGTGCAAGGTTTCGTTAATTTACTCTTCTCTGGCAGATCTCTTTAGAGCGCCCCACTCCTCGAAAGTTGAGATTTTGATAGTTGATTTGAGTTTGAATTTTTTGCTTTAAGTTGTTATTCTAGATCTCCCATCCACACTTTTCTATGCACTTTGAATAGCTACTCCGTGTTTAAATGTGCAAAGCTTCTTCGTAGCCATTATGTCTAATTAAAGGTTACATTATTCTCACAAGTACTTCTCTATTTTTGCTTCGTTTATTGAAGGCATATTTTTGATGCCGAGTTTTGATACCCAATCAACGCGAGAGAGTAAAAAAAATACCAATGCAATAGCTGATACAACTAAAAATAGTTGAATTAAGGCTTTTTTCATTCTGTTATCTTTTGATGATTTGATCTGTAAACTCTGCAAATATTGGCATTCTCACATGTCTAGCCTTGCGTGTTTCTAAGGCGGCATAAATGGTAGCAACCAACTCCACAACGTTAACCATAAAAATAGTTAGGATATAGGCGATGTAGTTATTAGTTATTTCCTTGCTAGTAAAGATGATTGCTATAGTCCACCAAAAGCCATAACTATTCATAAAAAATAGAAATAGTTGCGAAAGAAGAGCTTGCATTGAATGCCATCTTACAAACAGCGTCTTCTTTCTATTACCTATAAAAAACATTATTGTGGCTATAAGATTTATTACTGGTAGGGGTATTCCTACCAATACAACCACTAGCGACATTAGGTAACTTGAAGAGGCTGCTTCGGCCTCATGTTCTGATGGATTTATTTCCGTACCTTCAATTCTAATCATAATCCTTTTTGTATATTCCAAACCCAGTTTGCTAGTACTAATAGAATGAGGGGTATTGCTATCCAGCGCCTTCTAATCACCTCTTCTGTTTTAATGTATGTTCGGTGTAGAGTTTTTTTTTGTTATCCAATCGGCAACTATCCAAAAAGGACTTATTGCCATTATCGCAAATGTAATAATGGCCAATGGATTCCAGTAGATTGCCAATAAGAAATGACCTTGCACAATTTCCATTACTGCTCGAGTGGATCCACACGAAGGGCAGGGTATAGTTGTTACTTGTTTAAATAGGCAAACGGTAGGTGTTGAAGCACTGTAATGGAGCTGAAAAATCACCCAAAGCCAACCTGTTATTGACGCAAAAAACAGTAATATATATATTCTTCTACTAGTCACTTAATTGGCTTGAAACTGAATAAACCCAAAGATTTTTCTTGGGGTTTATTCAGTTTATTTATCTTACATCAAATACATTTGAATCTTTTGAAAGTTCTTTTCACGGGTTGCACCCATTATCATAAACCAATCTACAACCGTCCAGATATAAAATCCTCCACAAGTTAATAATTTGGCTACCCCTAATCCTGTATCCCCAATGTAAAACCTATCAATACCTAATGTTCCAATTAGAATTGAAATAATTAATGAAGTAGTTGGATCTTTAAATTGAGCCATCTGAATAAAACTCCATCTGGCTTCATCCATTGAGAGTAACGCTTCTTTAATTGCGGGAAGATGGTGAGCTTCAAAGAATTTTGAGTTCATCATAATGAACATATCAACTTTTTGTGAATCCATAAGGTATAGCTTTGATAGTTTATCCTACTCGTGGGCTTTTCAGGTACGCCTTTTTATCGTTTAATTTTTATCATTTAACAATATTAACAAATAATTACATAACTCGAATAGTTTTGGGTTTAATTTTTATTGCAATTATCGCATTATGCTATAATTCTGGTTGTTGTCATTTTCTTGAATTATTTGTCATAATGTTGTGTCTTGAGATGTAACAAATGAATGCATCTTGTTGTGATATTGAATAAAAATGTTAACTTTAATTAATGTAGTAACCAAGTTAACAGAACTATTTAGGATAAATTCTTTTGCTTATGTACACAATTACTAATAATTGTCAGGGTTTTATTACCTCAATTGTCTATAAGGACAGGCATCCTGTAGAGGAGTTCGAAGCACTCACAAAGGAGTTGAATGGGTTCGTAAAAGATAAATGTTTGTTTGTTTTATCGGATCTTCGAACGGCAAAATTATGCTTAAACTCTGAGGAGTTGCATAAAATGGAGAAAATTGATCGGGAGAATAGAAAGCCTGATGTTGTAGTATATGAGGCTCTTCTTTGTAAAGGCCCTCTTGAGACTACGGTATCAAAGCTCTTTAGTACCACAAAGGTTTCGGCGAATCATAATATCAAGGTTTTCTCCTCTGAAAATGACGCTATTCATTGGTTAGAATCGTATCATAATTACTCTTTTACCTGAAAGAAATCTTGTTTTGTAGGATGCGAAGATATGCGATACTAACGGGTTGCACATTTTTGTTTTTACACATTTATTGCCATAGTTTCAACTTAAATTGTACAGTTGAAGAGCTATTCTGGTTTCCATTCTCTTATGTATATCAAATCAGGGAATGCCTCTGGTTTGTAAATAGATTTTCCACTCAATGTGCGTAAACATTCCTGAATTCCTTCTGCTATTGAAGGGTGTGGATAGAATATTTTCAGAACCTCATCGATGCTGTTACCTTGGTTTATTAGGTGTGCTACAGCAACAATAAAAGCCGATGCTTGGGGTCCTGCTGCACGCATTCCTAGAATTCGTTGTTCAGGTTCATCGCTGACAATGATTTTTATAAATCCATTTGTATTGCGCATTGCAATAGCTCTATTTACCAGCTGATTAGAATAAAAAGCTACCTTATAGGGTATGCCATTTGCCTGAAGTTTCTTCTCATTTGCTCCAACTGATGCCAGTTCTGGTTTTAGAAACATAAGGGTTGACATGTGCGAATAGTCTAGCGGATACGATGGTGCGCATGAGATTTTCTCGGCTGCTAATCGGCCTTGAAATTCGGCCACACTATAAAGCTGTGCATGACCTGTTATATCGCCAGCCGCATAAATATGACACACGCCGTGATTGTTGTGCAGAAGACAGTCGTTTTCAATGGGTAGATTTCCTCTTTGGTTGGTTTCCAAATCAATGTTTTCGAGACCAAGAGATTCCGTATTTGGGTCACGACCAATGGCCATTAATGCCACATCAACTTCAATAACTTTGCTATGACCATCTTCATAGTCGAGAATAACCTCCAAGTAATCGGGTTTCTTATTTATGGTGCGTAATGTTGCGGTATGATGAATAATTACCCCGTTATTTTCCAAATTTTTGCTTACAAAATCACTTACATCATCGTCTTCTAGTGGTAATACGCGGTTGGCTCTATCTAACAAATGGACTTCTGTTTGCTGAAAGTTGGAAAATATAGTGGCAAATTCACACCCTATGATGCCAGATCCAATAATCAACATACGCTCAGGGAACTCCGTTAAATCTAAAATATGTTCTGATGTAATAATACGTTTGCCATCGACTTCAATTCCAGGATCGAGACGCGGTTTAGCTCCTGTGGCCACAATAAAATGCTCGGCAGTAAGCAGTTGTTCTCCCTGACTGTTTTTAACTTTTATTGTATTAGAATTTTCAAATGTTGCCCAACCTTTGAAGAGCGTTAAACTCCCATGGCTACTTTTCGAACGCGAGAATGTTTCAATTTGGCTCAACATTTGGTACTGTTTTACCTTAGCCGCTTGTATTACTGTCTTTTTTACCTCATTAAAATCAACACTTATTGCACTTGATCGAAATCCTCTGTCTACACGAGTTGCTACGGCGAAATCTTTTGAAAGTTCAAACATTGTTTTGGAGGTTAGCGCACCATTCATAATGCCTGCACCACCAATATGTTTGCCCTCTATAATGGCAACATCTTTGCCGAAATCGAGAGCTCTTATTGCTGCCGAATAGCCTGCTGGCCCGCTACCAATAACAATTACATCAAACTTTTCCATTGTTCATTATTGAGATTAATCTCGTTGCGTAAATACACTCTAAGATACTAAGAATTTTAGATTCTTGATTAAAACACCCGAAGTTGAATATAGTTGAGGCTAACGATTGAGAAATATGGGTTATAGTTCTGACGCCTTGTTTTCCACCGTAATTGTAACGTTTTGCAACGGATAAACGTAAATTTGTTTGGGATATTTTGTGTGCGAATAGGTACACATAGATGGAATGTTTACTTTTGTTGAAGATTTTATCAAAAAAAGAACAAAAACAGTGTATGGTTTGTTATTTTTTCTTAAATTTATTAAAATCTAAGAATCCTTATGATTACACGCTTGTTTATTCTACCGATATGAAAAAAATTACGCTATTTGCTTTAGGTTTAGTTTTTAGTTGCTCCGTTTTTGCCCAGAAATTTATCTCTGCAAAGATTGATTTTAAAGACGGGAAACAGTTAACAGGTTTTGCAGATGTGCCTGAAAATGTTAGTGATAAAGACATTGAGTTTAGGGTCGATTCTATGAGTCATTCTGCTAGGTACAAGAGTAACGAAATAAAATCGATTGTTTATTTCAATATAGAGGGCGACACAGTTCAGTTTGATCGCAAGAGGTATTTTGTAGGATGGAAAGTTAACAGGCCAGGCAAAGAGGTTTGGTTACAGGTTTTGGTTACTGGTCGTGTAACTCTCTATTATCATGAAGGGGTAACGTCTACCTTTAGTGGTTCGGGCGGAAGTAATGTTAATTTTGATAGATACTGGAGTTGTGTTAGAGCTGGAGAACAGGCCGTTACTATTGTAGCATGGGCGCCTGCTGGTTTGGTCTTAAATTCAAGCATCCTATTTAAAGATAGTGCACCGCAGTATTTTTCGGACGATAGAGAATTGTCTCAAAAAATTGCCGATAAATCTACAGAGTGGACTAATATTGAGCAGGTTGTGAAAGAATATAACGAGAAAGTGCCAACGAAATAGACCAACAACTAAAATTTATTAATATTACAAAAAAGAGCGGTGCAATTTGTGCCGCTCTTTTTTGTCTTAGCTCTCAATTGTTGCATAAATCTATTAGGAGTGGGGCAGAAATTATTAAATAACGTGAGTTGATGCAAACTCATCTCTGCGAATGCCATGTTTATAGCAAGATTAAGAGTACTGATATTATGTAGTTACTGGCATACTTCTTATGTATTCTATTTTTTGAATTTGTAAATTTTGATAATTATTTAATTGTACCCCCTTAAAATCATTGTTGTTTTTTATTTATTTGTATAATTTTAATGTCAAGCCCCTATTTTTATTGTTAATTTTCCATAAATATGTTTGTTTTTTACTGCTAAAACTAAAAAGATAATTGTATCTTAAATTATTTAATTAGTTTTACCAACATAAAATTGAAACACTTAATTGGAGGATACATTATGAGTATAGAATCGACATTGGTAGGAAAAGCGGATAAAATCACGCTCTTTAGTTTTGGTAAACCGCATATGCGCACGTTTCATATTACTTGGATGGCCTTCTTGGTCTGTTTTTTTGCTTGGTTTGCCATTGCTCCACTCATGGCCATAGTGCGCGACGAGTTTCATTTGACTAAAGGACAAATTGGCAACATCATTATTGCATCGGTATCTATTACCATTGTAGCACGCCTCATAATAGGTTGGTTATGCGATAGAATAGGTCCGCGTATTACCTACACTGGGTTACTCATTCTGGGCTCGATACCCGTAATAGGTATTGGCTTCACGCATACGTACGAAACGTTTTTGATAGCTCGCCTAGCCATTGGTGCCATTGGTGCCTCGTTTGTAGTAACGCAATATCATACATCGGCCATGTTTAACAACAACATCGTTGGTTCGGCCAATGCCATTGCGGCAGGTTGGGGTAACTTAGGTGGTGGCTTGGCTCAACTCATTATGCCACTGATATTTGGAGGATTAATGCTCTTAGGCTTAACCAACACTATTGCTTGGAGATATAGTATGATTGTGCCAGGGGTGGCTATGCTCATTATGGCGGTTGTCTATTTCTTTTTTACGCAAGATACGCCAGAAGGGAACTTTAGCGACATTCGTAAAGGGGGAGATGAGGCGAAAAAGTTACTTGAACCAGTGAAAATTTCAGAGGTGTTAAAAGATTACCGTATTTGGATTCTATTTTTGGTTTATGGCTGTTCTTTTGGCGTTGAAATAACTATTGATAATATTGCAGCTCTCTATTTTAAAGATACTTACGGACTTACGCTTGCGGTGGCTGGTTCTATTGCGGCAATTTTTGGATTGATGAATATTTTTGCTCGTGCCCTTGGCGGTATTACGAGTGATAAGGTTAATAAAGTTTACGGATTACGTGGAAGAACCTGGGTTTTAGGTATTTGCCTGTCGCTTGCTGGTTTAGGAATGGTTCTATTTACCTTTATGGATGGCCTTGTACTCGCAGTGGCATCGCTTATTATATTTGCCCTGTTTGTAAAGATGGGCAACGGGGCAACGTATGCTGTTACGCCATTTATGAACAAAAGAGCCAATGGAATGGTTTCTGGCATTGTGGGTGCTGGAGGAAACTTAGGTGCAGTACTTATGGGATTTGTGCTTAAAATGGAGGGCGTAACCTATCAAACTGGACTCATGTATATTGGCATTACCGTTGCAATTATTTCGTTATTAGCGTTTTTTATCGTTCCAGGGTTTTTAACGACTTCCGAAGTGGTAGTTGGTGAGGTTATTCCATCAACGGTGGCTATTCCCGTAAATGAGAGGCGATTTTAAGAATATTCGATAGAAATAGATTTACAAAAGCTAATTATATGCACCCAGGAAACCTTCAATTTAAATCGACTTGCTCTTATTGTGGTG
>JAYVSA010000202.1:0-4633 GCA_043775765.1 Breznakibacter sp.
GAAATACCCGTTAATTCTGTTCCAAAGACAACAGCAATAGGTGATTTACTTAGATTAAGCTCATTAATAGGAGTGGCATTTGGTTCTGGTGTGGTAGCAATGATTCTATAACCAGCTTGTTTTAATTTATTTACGCACTCTGTTAAAGAATTATTCTGATCTATTTTATGTTGTTCAATTGTAAGCCATTTATTGGCACCCATTACTACATCTGGATTAAGGGAAAATTTATTTCTATTCTCTAAAACATGTACTTTCTGTATCCCAAAGCATTCACAACTTCGCAATACAGCGCTGTAGTTTTGGTGTTGAAATAAATCTTCTAGGACCAATGACACATAGTGGGTTCTGTTTTCGAGCGCTCGCTTAAAGGATTCTGCTCGTTGAGGTAACATAAATTGATAAAGATATTCGGATAGTGAGGGTGTTTGTTCTTCCATTAGATCAAATTACAGAAATAAAAAAGAGAGTGCAGGTCTTGCACTCTCTATATTTTTTTAATTAGCTAAATAATTAGTTAACTGAATCACCTAGCTCACTACCAGGTTTGAATTTAACAATTTTTTTAGCTGGGATAACAATCTCTTTACCAGACTGAGGATTTCTACCTGTTCTAGCTGGTCTATCAGCTACTGAGAAAGAACCAAATCCTACTAAAGCAACGCGATCGCCACTTTTAAGTGCCTCGCCTGTAACGTCAACAAAAGCTTCTAAAGCTTTTTTTGAATCAACTTTTGATAATCCTGATTTTTCAGCGATTGCATCTACTAACTGTTGTTTGTTCATAATATAAGATAATTTTAGGGTAAAAAAATCACTAATCCACTTAAAACACTTACAAATATAGGGCTTTTTAATTCTCAACAAAATAGATTGGTAAAAAAAACTGCGAAAAAGTATTTTTTTTTATTAATAAATGTAAAAAAATGAGCTAATATGAGAATATTTGAAAAAATATTAAAAATAAGTGTTGTTTTGTTTTTTTATTTTAAATAAAACTCTACTTTTGCACTCGCTATTAAGGAGAGATGGCAGAGTGGTCGATTGCGGCGGTCTTGAAAACCGTTGTACTGCGAGGTACCGGGGGTTCGAATCCCTCTCTCTCCGCAAGTTATTAAAAGAGGTTATCCAATTGGGTTACCTCTTTTTTTTATGGTTAATTCTCACAACAAGGTACCTCCATTATTTTATCAAGCTAAGGCGCTAAAAGAACAAAAAACACATTTGTTGCATCTCTGACTTCTTATATTTATCCAACCTGAGATATTGTCTCTACCTATTATTCTTCACAAGAAAGGTGCATTTAGGCATGTCTAATCAATTACCCCTCTTTCATACAAATCCATCCAACAAGAAAATATCTCTATTTTCTTCTATATTCTCATCAATTAATTTGTTGTTTTAAAAAAAAGGTCTACTTTTGCACTCGTTATCAGGGAGAGATGGCAGAGTGGTCGATTGCGGCGGTCTTGAAAACCGTTGTACTGCGAGGTACCGGGGGTTCGAATCCCTCTCTCTCCGCACTAATGTCTTTTAAACACAAAAAAAGCCTCATAAAGTTTACTTTACGAGGCTTTTTTATTACACTAATATCCCTTTTTCTTAACATCAGCGACAACAGTACTTTCGGGCTTTTCAATAATAAATAATGAATAAGTGGTTCAAAATCTTAAAGAAGCTCAAAATCAAATTTCTCCAAATCAATAACCAAAGAGAGACCTGTTGTTTCAATGCTTATGTAAAGTTTGTTTTTTCCAGTCGATTTTGTAATAACACCTTCTATTCCTTCGAGTGGCGTAGTGGTAACCCTTACTTTTTGTCCCACCAAAAGCGGTGTAGGTTCAAATGTGTGCTCCACATTGGCCTCTAAAGCGCGTTTCATTGCCTCAATTTGGACATCGGGTATTATGGCTGGTTTTCCAAACGAACGCACAAAGGCTACAAAATGATCTTGCTTAAAGAGCAACGTTTTTCCAACTTCATCAATATTCACAAAGAGGTAGCAGCTTATAGCAGGCACTTCTACCCATTTTTTACGATCACTCCATTGACGCAACTCTTTTCTAATGGGCAGATAATTCTCTATGCCCAACTCCGTAAGTTTAACAGCAAGTTTTTTCTCGGCTCTCGACTTTGTATATATGGCGTACCAACTCATGTCTGTTATCTAATAAACAGTATAAAAAGATTTACTTCTTAAGTTTAGATAAACACTCTTTTATTCTTCCCATAGCTTCTATTAACTTATCGTTTGAAGTAGCATAAGAGAATCGAATACAATGAGGAGCGCCAAAAGAGTCGCCTCCTACGCATGCAACATGGCCAACATCGAGCAAGAACATACAAAGATCATCAGAGGTTACTATTTTGCGGTCGCCGTATGTTGTACCCAAATAATACGTAACATCAGGAAAAAGGTAAAACGCACCCTTGGGTTTGCGCACTTTTAAATGTGGTATCTCCAATGCCAGTTGATAGACTAAATCGCGACGCTCTTTAAAGGCGGCCTTCATTAGAAGAGATGGCTCTATGGGTCCAGTATAAGCAGCTAATGCAGCCATTTGAGCAACTGCACAAGCGCCCGAGGTAAATTGCCCCTGAAGTTTTGCACATCCTTTCGCTATCCACAGAGGTGCCGCAATAAAACCGATTCGCCAACCCGTCATGGCATAACCTTTAGAAACACCATTTACAATCACTACCCTGTCGCGAATCTCTTCAAACTGCGCTATAGACTCATGTTCGGCCTCGTAGTTGATTATTTCATATATCTCGTCTGAAATAACAATGATGTTTTTATGTTTTTGAAGAACTTCAGAGTACGCTTTCAAATCTTCCTTCGAATATAGACTTCCTGTTGGATTGGAAGGAGAACTATATAAAACAGCACGTGTTTTGGGTGTTATAGCAGCTTCTAACTCAGAGGCCGTCATTATAAAATCATTCTCTAAAGTACTTTGAACAATTACAGGAACACCCTCCGCAAGTTTTACCATCTCTATATAACTCACCCAATAGGGCGCAGGAATAATAACCTCATCGCCTGGATTGATGATACTTAAAAGAACATTCGCAATGGAGTGCTTTGCTCCCGTGGAAACAATAATCTGTTCGGTGGTATAGGTGAGATGATTTTCACGTTGAAGCTTATCGACAATAGCTGCACGCAACTCTAAAAAGCCTGGAATGGGCGAATAATGTGAAAAGTTATCGTCTATGGCTTTCTTTGCCGCCTCTTTTATATGAATTGGGGTGTCAAAATCGGGCTCTCCAATACTCAAATTTATAACATCAACACCTAAAGCCTTTAATTCTCTACTCTTTGCCGACATAGCCAGAGTGCCCGACACATTAAGGTTCGCTAAACGATTAGATAAACTTTCCATTCTATAATAGGTCTATATATTTAAAGTGCGAAAATAACAAAAAGGTACTCTCCTACAATCATATTTCGCTTTTTGAGAAAGCATTTCACTCATATTTATATAAATCGCACTTTTGTAAAGTGCAAAATAAGAATATTTAGTAGTTTTGAATTCCTATCAACTCTTATATTTCTAATACATCAATTCGTATTTCTTGTTATGAATACATTCGAAACACTTTTTCTTAAAATCCAGGAATACCTTATTGTCTATGGTGGCAAAGTCTTCTTGGCTCTTGTTGTCCTTCTCATTGGATTTTGGTTCATCAAGAAACTCGAAAAATCACTCGATAAAATTTTCCACCTTCGTAAAATAGACGATACCCTTCGCCCTTTCCTTATCAGCCTCTCCACCGTTACGCTCAAAATTATTCTAGGCGTTAGCGTCATGACCATGGTTGGCATACAAATGACCTCCGTAATAGCTATTCTTGGCGCTGCTGGATTGGCCATCGGAATGGCGCTCTCGGGAACGCTTCAAAACTTTGCTGGAGGAGTTATTCTTCTAATATTCAAACCCTTTAAAGTGGGCGATTTTATTGAGGCACAAGGCTTTTCGGGTATCGTTACCGAGATTCAAATATTCAATACCATCCTCAAAACACCCGACAATAAAGTGATTCTAATTCCCAACGGTGGCTTAGCGGGCAATAGTCTCACCAACTATTCTAACCAAGAGACTCGACGCGTGGAACTAAACATCGGAATTGGCTATGAAGATAGCATCGATCGAGCAAAAGAGGTTATTTTGAGCGTCATAAAAAAGTGTGAAATGATACACCATGAGCCTGCTCCTTTCATTGCAGTTGCAGAACTGGGTGATAACGCTGTGATTTTGGTGATTCGTGTTTGGGGCACCACGCTTCAATATTGGGATATTTTTTATTACCTCAACGAACACATCAAAAAGGCTTTCGACGCCCATGGAATATCATTTCCACACCCCCAACGTACCATCTTCGTCAACCAAACAGATGATGCTAATAATTTCTCCTAATTGAACCACAATTAGCCGCAATTCGTTGGGCGTTCCCCTTTCGGGTCGAGCTTTTGCTTCAATCTTTTTGCCCATCAACACCCGAGTTACTTCAAGTTTTAGAAGGGCAAAAAGGATTTTCGCGGCAATCTCTAACGCAAAAGAATTACTCACCTATAATGGCCGTTGTGTCATCACACTAAAGTGTCCGCAAAACACAGCACAAAACCTTG
>JAYVSA010000203.1:0-2975 GCA_043775765.1 Breznakibacter sp.
CTTTAGAGGCTAAGGTTTTTGGCCCAACAGGCATCTTAAACGACTCTATTTATAGTGACTATATTGATAATCGCATTGAACAAGTAACCGTCTTCAACCTTCTCAATCACTCTGGTGGCTGGAATAATCGATACGGCGACCCTTCCTTTATGCCAGAGTATATTGCATCACAACTTAATATCCCTCAGCCAATTACCGATACAGACATCATCCGTTTTATGATGCATAAAAGATTGCATTTTACACCTGGTTCAGCTAGTTCCTACTCAAATTTTGGATACCAAATATTAGGTAAGGTAATAGAAAAGGCTTCTGGAAAAAACTACGAAGATTATATCAAAGCGCACGTTCTTTTTCCAATAGGTATTTTCGATATGAAACTCGGGAGAAGCTACCTCGAAGAGAAAGATCAACTAGAGGTAAAATATTATGAATCAGGAGGTATGGATTTAGTTTCCGACTACTGCGACCCTAAAAAGATGGTTTCACGTTGTTATGGTGGCAACGACATTCACACCCTAGGTTCAGCTGGTGGTTGGATTGCTTCAAGCACAGATTTGCTTAAGCTCATTCTCTCTATTGATGGCAACAATTACCCTTCTGACATCCTCGATACAGCATCCATCCAAAAAATGGTTACTCCCTTGGCCGCAAACTTTGGTCCTCTCGGATGGCGAGGTATAGCAAAAGATGGCTCTTGGTATCGTACTGGTACGCTTGCTGGAACTTCTGCAATTCTTGAACACCGTGCAGATGGCGTCTCTTACGTGTTAATCGTAAATACCAGCACATACAAAGGTCCTGAGTTGGCTTATGAACTTCAACGAGTGGTTGACAGAGGCGTTAATGGTGTTAGTGAATGGCCTTCTATTGATTTGTTTGAGCTCGATAAAGCCTCAAAAACACCCATAAAAATGATGGATTTACATCAGGTAATAGACAATTCAGCTTCCATTCAAGAGTAGCCTTATTTCTATTTGGGCATGCCACCAAGTGCCTATTTCTGGCGCATTTAAGTTGAAAACAGATTATAAGATCCATAATTTATTGGCACTTGCTGTCGGGTCACCGTTCATAGTCCTCGTACAGCTGTTCCGACAAGCTCCACCGCTGCACTGTGGGCTATTTCTCTCTGTCCCTCACGCGATGCACTACCAAGAGTAAAATATGTAATTAAAAGACGCTACCTCGAACTCCTATTGCCCTCAAGCAATTTCTTAACCTGTGAGTTCGATAGTTTTTTGCCATCTTTATCAAAGGCAACTATAAAAGCATCCTTCACAATCTTTTTTGCCTTGTCTAAGAATTCCTTTATCTCTTCTACGTCATTGGTCTCGTACACCGTGTACTTAAACTTCTCATCTTCCTTATAAAAAGCCACATCACTAAATTTCGACACAGGGGAGGTCTTATTACCTATTTTTTTTGGTGATGAGGCTATTTGTACTTTATAAACAATTGAATTCTTAACAACGGTGTGTTTCTCTGCAACATCCTTAACTTCAGGTTTATCAGCCTTTTGTATTGTCGATTTAGCCTCAAACTTCGATTTATAGCCAAAAAACGATCGATAAATAGATTGCGCAATCTCTTCTTGCCCCAACGATGAAGCAATATATTTTTCCTCTTCTTTATTACTTAGAAAACCAACTTCAATTAAAATACTGGGCATCGACGTTTGTCTAAGAACCAGAAAACCAGCTTGTTTCACACCTCTATCATTTCTATGACTCTGGCTGCTCAATTCTTTTTGAACGCTTGTTGCCATGGCAATACTCTGATCGAGATAAACGTTTTGAATGAGCTCAAAAATAATGTAAGACTCACTCAAATTCGGGTCGAAACCTTCGTATTTTGTGGTGTAGTTGTCTTCCATAACAATTACCGAGTTCTCTTTCTTTGCCACCTCTAGGTTGTCGAGCGAACGGTGCAAACCAAGTACAAATGTCTCCGTTCCTTTTGTAGATGGAGTTGAAATGGTGTTGGCGTGTATTGAGATAAAAAGGTCGGCCTTATTCTTATTTGCAATGTTAGCGCGTTCATCTAATGGTATAAAAACATCGGTATTTCGTGTGTACACCACCTTCACCTCAGGGTTATTCTTAGCTATAATTTCACCCAATTTAACCGCAACATTTAATGTAACCTCTTTCTCTTGTATAATTGAACCTAATGCACCAGGGTCTTTACCACCATGGCCGGCATCTATAACCACGGTTTTTAGGGTGGTTTTATCTACTGCAAAAAGATTTAATGAGAGTGATAATAATATAACAGGAAAGATTACTCTTTTCATTCGTAAAAAATAGATTAATTTATTGAAAAATAGACTGGGAATAAATGGTGTGCAAATATACCTCATTTTAAAAATTGATTTGACCTTTTCTCAAAAAATGTACCTCATTTTTTAATTACAATTATTATATAGTCGCAAAATTCTTACTTTTGCTAAAAATTAAATACGATGTACAAACATATTATTAGACCACTACTTTTTAAATTCGATCCTGAAAAGGCTCATAACCTTACGTTTAATCTTTTGAAAATTGGAAGTTGTATTCCTGGAGTTGGATCTCTTCAACGTGGGTTATTTTCGGTTAATGACACAAGACTTGAAAGAGAGGTTTTTGGTATTAAATTCAAAAATCCTGTAGGTTTAGCCGCTGGGTTAGATAAAGATGCTTCACACTACCGCGAACTCTCAAATTTGGGCTTCGGATTTATTGAAATAGGTACAATAACGCCAAAAGGTCAGCCGGGAAACCCTAAAAAAAGGCTTTTTCGCTTAATTGAAGATGGTGGAATCATCAACCGAATGGGATTCAATAACTTAGGCGTTGAAAATGCTATTAAAAATCTTAAAAAGAATAAAACAAAAGTTCTAATTGGAGGCAATATTGGCAAAAACAAAGTCACGCCAAATGAAGAGGCTGTAAACGATTATTCAATCTGTTTTGAGGCGCTATATGACTATG
>JAYVSA010000204.1:0-9136 GCA_043775765.1 Breznakibacter sp.
CAACCACTCCGCCCCCCCCCCCCCCCCCCCCAAAAGGCTAACAATGGCATTGTTGGGCTCAACATTGCCATTGTTGGTGAAAACTATATGCCCAATGTGTCTTTTTGGTAAATAGTAATCCAACCACTCCCCCACCCACCAACCCCCAAATTAATATCCACCGCCACCGCGACTATTTTGCTTGCCAACGAAACAAATTGGCTATCTATCCCACCCGCACCATTTCAACCATCGCACCAGCCAAGGGGGTATTAATAGTTTAACTGATGTTTGGTTCAATAGAGTTTTGCTGCAAAACTTAAAAGTATTATCACTATTTTGGTACTCTAAAATCAGTGAATCTTAATTTTATGCAACATATCTCATTTTATCGTTTTAAGAGAGAAGCTTTAACTCTTTTGGTGCTCCTCTTAGTGGTTCATCTCTCGGCTCGAACGCCCGCAACGCATACATTTACGGTAACCAATAATGTGGTGTGGACACATGTAGCGGGAATGGATTTGAAAATGGATATTTATGTGCCCGATGGTGGACTGGAAAGTTATCCTGTCATCATTATCTATCATGGTGGTGGTTGGTTAATAAATCATAAGTCCGATATGGATAGTTTGTCCATTTACCTCGCCTCGCACGCCAATTATGTAGTTTGTAATGTCGATTACCGTTTGCTGGGCGATAACGGGAACACCACCTATATGAACGAGATTGTGGAGGACGCTTTGGGTGCAGCCATTTGGGTAAAGGAAAATATTGCCCTATACAAAGGCGATGGATCAAAAATTATTGTTTCGGGCGATAGTGCTGGTGGCCATTTAGCCTCCATGGTTATGCTTTGCGGCGTTGATTTTAAGGCCTCCCAATATGGGAACGACACACTCCATTTTACCCCCTCATGGTTGCCACCAAATCAAACGCCATCTAGTTATGTGGCTATGGGAGGAATAAATGTGAAAGCAGCTATATTAAACTATCCGGCCATTGATGTGGATAGACTTTGTAAAAGTGGTTTCGAAACAGTGGCTAATCCGTTTTGGTTGGTGGGCAAAGTTAAGATGCGCCCCATTTTAGCCGATAGCCTCTCGCATCAAAAAAATCCACAATATTACAAAGCGATATCTCCCATTTATCAAATTCCACTCAAGAATGATCGCCTGCTTCCGCCACAACTCTGCATTGTGGGTTCAATAGATGTGGTAACTCCTCCTCGCTATGTTAAAAAGTATGTAGATAGATGCTCTAAACTAGGACAACCCATTGTGTATTGGAAATACAAAAGAAAACAACACGGCTTTTTGAGTCTCATTAAAAACACTGGTTCTCTATTCGATTTTACCCGCGATGCCCCTTTTGCCATCGATAAAATGATTTTATTTTTAGATGGGGTGTTTTATAAGCGCGAAAGCATTTAAACTTTTGTAGCGAATTACCCCCTACATTGGCTACTGCGCGATTCTTTGCGAGGCAAAGCCGAGCGGCATTGCGTTGAATCATAGGCAGCAAATATGAACCCTCCTTTTCTTCAGCACAACCTTTTCAAATCCATAAAAAAAGGACGATAACCAACCAGTTATCGTCCTTTCTTTTTCTTATAAACCCATAGCTACAATACAAACCATCGTTACTTAGTTTGATAAACTCTATAACCGTGCCCTCACCAAAATATACTTCATCATAACAGAAGCTTGCTCGTTGGTGCAATTAGCCTTCTTTTGCATTATGGGCATTATGTGGGTCCACTCCTTTTGGGTAAACCGTTCGGGTTTATACAACGCGTGGCAACTGGCACAATTGTCAACATACATACTTCTGCCCAATGACAGCGAATCGGTTGAAATACCAGTTTTATCAGCATCGGCCTGCGTTGGAACATACAACACTTGACTACATGCCATGGCCACCAGAGTTAAAGTAGCAAATGCCAAAAATGGTTTAATAATAGATTTAATTTTAAAATGCATAAGAAAACATTAAGCGTGTTTGTAATCTTTCGTGATTGATGAGCTCGAGCCCACCGCCCTTAAAATTTGTAATTTGTGGCATACAGGTTAAGTTAATCCAAAAGCCATTGGTCGAATATGCAACTACTGGCCCCATCATAAGCACCGAACTTTGAAGCGTTGAGTTAACAAATTCATTCTGATCCATTGCCTCAAAGCCTACCCCAATATTATCTTTTATCTTGTACGATAGGCCGTAATTAAACTCCACAAATAGTTCCGAAGCATTGGTTGGCGTTAGCTTTGTTCCATTGGCCACAAACTCCTTCTCTAACACATACTCGCCAACAAGGTTCAAGGCATGAACGAATTTACCTATATGTTTATCGAAAATAATTTTCCCTTCGAGCTCGGTAGCCGTTGGTGCCACAGTATATTCGAAATATAGCGCCGAGCCAATGCGGTTGGCAACAGGATCGGAGAGTTTAAGCTTCCACTCGTTAGAGAAGCTATACTCCACCTCTGAATTTACCGTTTGAACACCATTATCATCTTCAATACCCGTGCTATACGCATTATTGAGATAGAACGATGTTTGTAACTTGCCACCCAAACCAATCTCAAACTCCAACCGATTCTCTTGTCCTTTAAAGTAATTTTGGTGCCCTCGCAAAAAGGTCGATCCAACCTCAATCTCTTTCTGTCCCTTATTTAACACACCACTTTCATAAGTGTAGGTAAAAACTCGATCTTGGGCATTGGCTACAACGGCCACTAAAACGGCTACTAGAAGTAATATTTTTTTCATCTCTATCAATTGATTAATAATTAACGATACAAAAATAGAGCATCCAAGCATTGTGGTAAATCCCTATTAATGGGGATATTCGGGGTGGCTAATCCCAAGTAAAAGCAACTGCAAAAAAAGGTTACCTTTGATATATAACAAGTAACCAATTGAGTCTTATTAAATCACAGATATGACAACTATTTTCAACTCGCGAATAACAGCAATTGCCCTTTTGGCAACCATGATTATTGGATGCAAAAAAGATGCGGTAACGCCCGAAGCGTCATCAATAAAACCCAGCACCAATTTTATAGGGGTAGATATAAGTGTTTTTCCTGAAGATGCTAGTGTAGACTACAACGCCTGTGTGGCTCTGGGCAAAAGCGTTGGAATGAGTGAGGTTGGCTTGCATTTAACCTGGACAGCACTTGAAATCGCGCCCAATACTTTTAATCTTAATATACTCGACATTGCCAATCAATATTACCCTGCCAATAATCTATCGGTAGATTTAAACATTGATCCTATTGAGACAAATGTCTTAGAGGTGCCATCTGATTTAAAAACTCTGGCTTTCGACAATCCCATACTGATTAATCGGTTCAAAACCTTATTAGACAGCGTGAAAAATCACACTAAAAACCTGCGAATATCCACGTTGGTCATTGGCTCAGAACACGATGTTTACTTGAAAACCGATGCTAAAAAGTGGGAACAATACACCACCTTTTATAACGCCAGCGTAGATTACGCAAAAACACTTTGGCCCGGTATTAAATTAGCATCCGAGTTAACCTTTAACGGATTAACTGAGCAAAACAGTTTGGCCCAATTGCTAAACACAAAAAGCGATTACATAGGCGTTTCATATTATCCTTTAAACGATAACTATACCCTAAAATCAATTTCCACCGTAGCAACCAACATAACCCAATTAGTAGCGCTCTACCCCTTTGAACCAATATGTTTTTTTCAATACGGGTATCCTTCGAGCCCCGTATGTGGAAGCTCCGATGAGTTGCAAAAGCAGTTTATAACCCAAACTTTTGAGAGTTGGGATGCTTATGCCCAAAACATTCGACTCATAGATTTCACTTGGTTGCACGATTTATCGCAACAGGAGGTCGACAAAAACTGCCTATATTATGGCGTGTCAGATCCTGCATTTAAAGAGTTCTTACGCACCATTGGATTACGTAGCTGGAATGCAAAAGGCACCGATAAGCCAGCATTTATTGAGTTAAAGCATCTGGCAACGTTAAGAGGATACCAAGTTGCTATGTAACACGGAGAAAAAAACACGCTTAACAATCATTGCCCCACGAATTACTATTGTTTAGATAAGAAAAAACATCATCTTTGTAATAAGGAAATAGATGTACATGATTTCAATTTTGGAAATATGATTTTTCGATATATAATTATACTATTCTTCCTCTCTTTTTGGGCTCCAGCTCAAGCAAAGAAGACGATAGATGGACAGGTTGTCTTTGAAAACTTCAATAGTCGCGATGGCTTATACCACCCCTATATACGACAAATATTTCAAGACAAAAAAGGATACATCTGGTTGGGTACTGCAGAAGGATTGGTACGCTATGACGGCAAAGAATTCATTACCGTTAAGCAAGAAGGAAGTGGCACGAATACCTTAAGCGATAACAGTATCTACGGAATTTATGAAGACCTTGATGAAAATGCAATTTGGGTAGGTTCTGAATTTGGTGGCGTAAATAGAGTTGACACCGAAACACTTACTGCCAAAAACTTCCTTACGGACACCACCTCTTCTAGCTCGGTAAATTTAGTTATCATCAAGTCTCTGGTACAAGTTTCAAAAGATTTATTAATCTTAGGAACGCTCGATAATGGCTTATTTAAATTCACACCCAGTACACATCAATACACTAAAATAAACTCCGCCTCCTTAGGAATGGCAACAGAGTATTACAAAGTCTATCAAATCAAAAAATCTAAAGAATTTGTATGGGCAGCTACGTCAAAAGGCCTCATTAAAATGAATTTCAATGGCGAAATTCTCGACATTATAGTGCTGCCAAACAGATCAAAAGAGCCCAACAAACTCGATGAAGTAAAATCTGTTGCCATTGACAATAACCAGAATGTGTATTTCGCAACACGAATTGAAATATGGAGATACGACACTACAAATAATTTTAAATTTATAGCAAAACCGCAAATTGGAGAGAATCAACTTTCAGTAATAGAGCTCGACTGGGAAAGAAATATTTGGGCTGGCACCAATGGTAGTGGTTTACTCTACATAAACCAAAACAGTGGAAAAATTATTAATTTTAAAACCAATAATATCTCCAAATTTGGAATTCAAGACAATACCATCGAATCATTATCCTTCACCAACGACCAGCCAATTTTATGGATTGGAACAAAATCGGGATTTACCAAACTAGATCTCACAAGAGAAAAGTTTGACCAAATTGACGTTTCAGAAATCTCTGGATCGGCCAATGTATTTCTGATATTTGAAGATTCCGATAAAGGTTTATGGTTTTGGACGCCCGATGGCCTTTATCAACGATCTGCGAACGAATCGTCTTTTCATCATATAAAACTACCACTCTCTAAAGCCAATAACGTCAACTACATTTGTGAAATAGAGGGTGAAAAATTCTTGTTAGCAACATCAGAAGGTCTTTTTATATACGACATAAAAAACAACCACTTCGAAAAGGTGCCCTTTACAATTAAAGATATTAACAATAATAATCTTAATAATCTCAGCACAATAAAGCACTACAAAAACGACACTTACTTAATTACTACCTTAATGGGTGTAGTCGAATTCAACCTTAAAACAAAAAGCTTTGCCCTTCACCAGCTACCCCAAGACAAGTTGAAAAATGGATTCTTTCACCTCACAGACATACTCGTAACGTCAGACTCTACCGCTTGGATTGGGAGTCGAGAAACACTTTTGATTAAATACAATCCTTTAAATTACACCTTTGAGTTTTTCGATTCTCGTCAAAAAAATACAGGCTTTGAAAACAGCAACTATATTTTAAATATTGCTGAAGACAAAAACAAGAACTTATGGTTGGCTACGTATGGCGATGGTCTTCTCACATTTGATACAAAAAAAAGAACATTTTCGAGCCAATACGCCGTTGATGAATTAAAAAACCACACGTATGCGGTTGCAATTGATTCTACAAATTCGGTTTGGGTAACTTCAAACTTTGGCATTTGCCGATTAAACCTAACAACCAACAAGGTAGAGAACTTTGGGAAATCTGACGGAACCTTTTGTGATGAGTTTAACGAAGGGGCAAATTTCGTTTCTGGCAATGGAGACATCTATTTTGGAGGCACAAACGGATTTGTTCATTTTAACCCATACTATTTCAACACAAATAAATATTCACCGCCAGTATTCATCAGCCAAATTCTTTATGGCGGAGAAAAACTATCCCCAGAAAAGCAAGACGACAGCACTTCTGGCATTATTGAGTCTAAGAAATTTGAAATTAGCCAATCGAAGCGAAATCTAACCTTTATTGTTTCTGTACTTAATTATTGCGGTTCAGAAAACAACAAAATAGCTTGGAAACTTGAAGGTTTTGATTCAAATTGGAATTATGGGCGATCAAATGAAAAAATCGTTTACTCAAATTTACCAAGAGGAACTTACAAATTACTGACAAAAGGATCGAATAACAACAATATTTGGAATGAGAAAGGCGAATCTATAACAATTAAAGTAACCGCGCCATTCTACAAAACTCCTCTCGCTTGGATATTAATCATTACGCTTATAATCATCACCTTATCACTATTTATTTATTACCGATACGACTGGCAACGAAAACAGAAACTAAAACTGGAGCTATTAGTAAAGGCAAAAACACGCGACTTAGAGCAAGCAAATGAAGAGCTTGAAGTGAGCAAGATTGAAATTTTATCTCAAAAAGCTGAGTTAGAAATCCATAGAAACTACCTCGAAGAGACCGTAGAAAGACGTACGGCCGATCTTGAAAAAGCTAAAGTTAAAGCTGAGGAGTCGGATCAACTCAAAACAGCCTTTTTAGCCAATCTTTCGCATGAAATTAGAACACCTATGAATGCCATAATGGGCTTTAGTAGTTTGCTCAACACAAATTCCTTTTCGCTAAAAGAGCAAAAAGAATTTATCAATCTCATTATGGCCAGCAGCGAAACGCTTTTAGTATTAATAGATGACTTACTCGATATATCACGAATTGAGACATCGCAAATTTCTATAAGTCCTACGAGTGTTCAAATTAGCAGTTTTACAAATCAGTTATTTCAATCGCTTACTTTTGAGAACAATAATCAATCTACCGAGTTCCTATTAGAAGTTGATCCAGAACTTGACAACATTGAACTAACAACAGATCCAACACGTTTAAAACAAGTAATAACCAATTTAGCCAGCAATGCGCTAAAATTCACAAAAAAAGGGTTTGTAAAAATAACAGTTAAGAAAGAGTATTATGCACTCCTTAAAAACAAGGGCTTCGTATTTAAATCGAACCTCCCAGTAGATGAGGAGATTCTATTTTTCTCTGTGGAAGATACCGGACTCGGCATTGAGGCTCAGAATTTAGAAATCATTTTCGAACCTTTTAGAAAAATTGATAGTCCACAAAAAGAAGTTTATGGTGGTGTTGGTTTGGGACTAAGCATCGTGAAAAAATTAATATTACTTCTTGGTGGTGAAATTCAAGTTCGCTCGGTTATTAACGAAGGATCGATCTTCTACTTCTACCTTCCGCTTGCTGATGTCATCTACAACGACAACCCAAGCCAGGACGAGGATGAAGATTACGAGGATGATTGGTCTTAAAGTCAAAAACAAATTTTTATTATGAGAAGTACAACCTTAATATTGATAGTTATTGCATTTCTATCGATTTCGAACAAATCAAATGCAATAATAGCGCATCCGCAACCAAGAGAATACTCACTACCAAACGGAACCAAACTATCGATACAACTTCACGGAGATGAGCACTTCAATTGGGTAACAACCCTAGATGACTACCGGATCATTCAAAACAATAAAGGATACTTTGTATATGCCAGTAGTTTAAAATCTGGACATTTAGAATCCTCTGAAATTAAAGTTTCGAACATAACTTCTCGCACGTCAAAAGAGATTGAATACATAAAAACATTAGAAAAAAACATTGGTGTAAAGGAGCAAGCCACTACTCTTAAAACACAAACGAGACTAAAAGATGCTGTTGCAAAAGCGCCATTTCCTAGTTTGGGCGCAAGAAAAAACCTACTTATTTTAGCCACGTTTAGTGACAAAACCACAACATATACGCAGGCAGACTTCAATGATTTAATGAACCAAACAAATCCTAAATACAAGAATATTGGCAGTTTTAAGGATTTCTACCTCGAAGATTCTCATGGGTTATTTGACATAACAACAACCGTAACCGTATGGGTAACGGTTCCTAAAAGCCGCTTATACTACGGGCCTGAGTCCAAATGGGCAGAATTTGCATACGATGCCATAAAGGCCGCAGATGCAACCGTTGATTTCTCACAATTTGAAAAAAACGGAACCAGTTTATACGGTGTTACCATCATTCACCAAGGAATGGGACAAGAAACCTCGGGTAATGTAAACGATATTTGGTCGCACCAAGGACAGCTCTCCTCATATAAACCATTCGCTACATCAAGAACATTTGATGGCGTTGTTATAGATGAGTATTCAATGCAACCAGAAATATTTGATAATACGAACAGCATTTCAGGCATGGGAGTAATTACCCATGAATTTGGTCATTTATTAGGACTACCAGACTTTTATGATGTTGATTACTCTGGCTCTGGCGGAAATTACGCGGGAACAGGAGTATGGGACTTAATGGCTGCAGGTGCCTATAATGGCAGTTACAACACACAATACCCTTATATGCAAGAGGCAGCATCTCCATCGCACAACAATCCTCTCTCGAAAGAATATTTGCATTGGGCCACACCAATTAAGATAAATTCACCTCAAAGTTTAACTCTTAACCCAATACTATCGGGTTACAGTTTTTATAAAATTGCAACATCGTCACCCAAAGAGTATTTCTACCTCGAAAACAGACAACAATCTGGTTTCGATAGCCAACTTCCTAGCCACGGAATGCTTATCTACCATGTCGATAGTACTTGGATTGACCAACACACCAGCAACAATGATATTAACGTAGGCACCCACCAAGGCCTCTATTTTAAAATTGCTTCTGGAGGAGTAACCAATTCTGAAGGTTGTCCATTTCCTGGAATAGGCAACATCACAAACATCACAGATGTTACAACACCCAATATGTTAAGTTGGTTAGGAACGAATACAAATAAAAGCATCACAAACATTGAAGAGAACATTGGTGGCAAC
>JAYVSA010000205.1:0-7875 GCA_043775765.1 Breznakibacter sp.
ACAACTTTTGATGACGACATGCCAGCAAAGGAGGCTCCCCAAAATATCGACATTAAGTGAGTTGAATCAATTGGCAGAGAAAACCATTTTACAACAAAGTATATGGTAGTTGAAAATAGCAATGTTGCTATGGCCGAAGATTGCACCTTATTAATATCTCTTTTTGATTGGAGAAAATAGGTTGCTCCACCGCCTAATAGAGCTGTAATTAAATAAACGAGAAAAACCGTTGCGTTGTTAGCCATCGTTATTAGAATATGAGTGTTGTTAACCAAATGGCAACAAAGGCAAAGCTCCCTAATCTACCGCCAATTCCAACCAATAAGTTTTTGGAGAGGATGTAGAGAACCCCTGTAAATAAAGATGCTAAGGCCAAATGAGATATAGAATCATTGAAATTTGCCGTTAAACCCGTAAATATACCCGCATAAAAGGCAAAGTCGCAACTCTTTAAAATCTCTTTACCTCTAAAATTTAGTGCCATAGAGGCAACAATGGTAATAAACGAGCCAATAATAATAGGTGGAAGATTAACCCACAGTTTGGCATAATGGATAGCAAAAGTGCCTATTAAAGTCGATGTTATGAGAAGCAAATCGTTAATAGCCAGAAACTGAATGGTTGTGGTATGCTGTAACCGAATTCTAATTTTAGCTAAGCTTGCTTTATGAGTGAAATAATATCCTACAACCAAAAGAAGTGCTACTGTTGATAATGTAAATTTGAGCGTTTGTTCTGAGTAGAGTGCGCCGTTTTGAACTATTTGATAAAGAAAATGGAGTTGTACAGAGGCTATCAAAATCATGGTTACCCATTCGGAAATGGAGGCATATATCTCTTTGATTTGCAGCTCTTTCCTAAAGAATCTATCCATTGAGGTTGTGATGGCAAAAGATATATTTAAAAAGTGACCTCGATGGGACTATAAAAACGAAATGTATAGAAACACCGTTAAACTTATAACTATCTAAAGGACAATTGCAAATGTATAAATTATATTAGATTGTATTGTGAATTATCGTAATATATTTCAGTTATGTGGTGCAAAAATATTAAATTGCACCACCGAAATATAAAACTATGGCTACTGTAACCCCATTCATTCGCACCACAATAAAAAGCAAAGAGGTAAATGTGCGTTTCCGCCTAAGAGATGGACGTAAAGTGAGTTTATTCCATGCCTCAGAAATTAAAGTGAATCCCGACTTTTGGGATGAAAAGAGATTTGAAATTAAGGCTAAAGTTTCCGAACTCTCAATGAGTAAAACAGCCAAAACAAATTTCAATAAAACTATACAAGAGCGTAAAGCCATTATTTTAGACGCTTATCAAACTATTAACGGGCAAACAAATTTGACCAGTGATTTACTAGAAAGTGCAATAGATAAAATATTGAACCCCGAAAAATATTTAGATGCAACTTCTAAAAAGCAAACATTCTTTGAGGCTTTTGATGAGTTCTTAGATAAACATAAAATATCTAAGGGGCGTAAAGATGGATTTATGGTTATTGTAAGAGCCTTGAAGCGATTTGAATTATACGTTTCAATAGAATCCAAACAGTCCTTTAAATTAACTCTAAACGAACTTACAAGCGATACACTTCATGATTTTGATAGATTTTTAAAGAACGAATCTGATTTATTTGAAAAGTACCCTTCAATTTATGATGCCGTACCCGAAAGCAGAACCCCACAACCAAGAGGGCAAAATACTATAAGCGGTATTTTTTCAAGAATCAGAACTTTTGTTTTATGGTGTATTGACCAAGACAAAACCACAAACAACCCCTTTCGCAAATTCAACATACCTATTGCAAGGTATGGCACACCATACTATATTACCATTGAAGAACGAAACGCCCTTTTTAATTTCGACCTTTCACACCGCCCACAATTAGCCATACAAAGAGATGTTTTTGTATTTCAGTGCCTAATAGGTTGCCGTGTTGGCGACTTACTCAAAATGACTAAAGGCAATATTATGAATGGAGCTATTGAGTATATCCCACGTAAAACCAAAGAGGGAAACCCTATCACTGTAAGAGTTCCAATAAACTCAATAGCAAATGAGATAATTAAAAGATATTCAGAAATTGAGAGCGATAAACTTTTACCATTTATAAGCGAACAACGGTACAACGACGCTATAAAAGAGGCGTTCACGTTGGCGGGGTTAACTAGAATTGTTACTATTCGTAATTCTACCACTGGTGACGAAGATAAACAACCCTTAAATATAATTGCATCTTCACACCTTGCAAGGCGCACTCTAATTGGCAACCTCTATAAGCAAGTTAAAGACCCTAATTTAATAAGCTCAATTAGTGGACACATTGAGGGTAGCAAAGCATTTGCACGCTACAAAGATACCGACGAAGAGATGAAAATAGATTTGATGAAATTACTAGAATAGACCCGATGAACGAAACCATAAAACCCATTGAATTAGTAACCTTTGACAATCTACCATTGGCAGTAATGGAGCTATTAAAAGAGGTGCGAGCCATTAAAGAACTATTAGGCACACCAACCGAACCCGAACATACGCCAACGGAGTACTTACACTCTATTCAAGAACTTGCAAACTTTTTAGGTTGTAGCGCACCCACCGCCCAAAACATCAAAAATAGTGGTAAGATTAGATATAAGCAGTTCGGCCGAAAATTGATTTTCTCAACAACGGAGGTTTTAGAAGATTTAAGCAAAAAGAAAGGAGCGGGTAAATGACGAATAAAGAAAAGCAATATTGGTTTTTTGGTCTTAGTGAAGTAAATGAAAATCCCTTAGGGTTTTATACTAAACGTTTTGATAAGTGGTTAAGAGAAAATTCGCACGAACGCAGTATAATCATCAATGGAGTAAAACGAACTTCAAAACAACAATTTTCAGAACCACACCAAGAGGGTGAACCCGATTTAAAGGAGTTTCTACCTAGTGGAATAACGCCCAATGGCACACCATTAACAGAAAAAGCCTTTATAGAATGTGAATTAAAGGAATTTGAGCCAAAGTATATTGAAACTATTGGAAGTAGATTAAACTTTGATTATAATTATCAACTAGGTATTTATATAGAGGTTTTAAAAGAACAATTAAACCATTGTAACATCAATACTCAACAGTTAAATAAATTTGAAGAAGATAACAGACTTAATTACCGTGAATTAATGTCAATAGTAAAGTTGATTCATTACTTTAGTTGTGATTTTCAAGTTAATGCTATCGTATTAGATATATTTAAGTGTGGAAATGAAATAATGATGAATAAACTTCGAAATTCTTTAGAGTTAACAAGCAAAGCAACAGCCAATAAAAAAGTGTTTTGGGCAGATGAATTTTGGATGGATTTCGCTTTCGAACTTCGCCCCGATGAAGACCAAACGAAACTAGACCAATTTTACAATTATAAATGGGATAAGGCAAAGCGTGATGGATATTTTAGTGAAACAAAATTTATCAAAGATGAAATTACTGAACTTGAAGAAAGATATTTCAAAGAAATACAACTTAATCCACGGTCTATATTAATCAGTTGGATGCTCTTTTTAGACACAAAGTTAAAATCTTTTAAAAACGACAAACAGCCCACCTCATCAAACGAAGAGCAAATAACAGCAAAATACCCCGTTATTGATAAAAACAAATACAACACCGATTTAATTTATGACTCCTTTGTAAAAAAAGGATTGCTATTCACTTGCGGAAAAGAAGTTTTTGATAGTTGGTTTGTTAATGGAATCGAGACTAAGCAAATAGCTGGTAAAATTAAAAACAAACCACAATTAGCACATTTTTTATACAGAGTATTAAACGAGCCTGAAAGAATTGAAACAGCCTATTTTCGTTCAATATTTAAAGATAGCAGTATAACAAAAAATCAAAGTTATAAACTTGATGAAAACGATAAAGTAATAGGTACATTCAGATATAAAATAAAACTATTAGAGTGTGAAAAAAAAATAAAAATCTAAAATCTATTTACAGCCCGTAAGTTAATATTTACGGGCTTTTTTGTGCCTAAAATCTAAGAAATCTAAAAACCATCTAAGCTAGATTTAGATTTAATCATCTTGTATTCAGTTAGTTAGTGTATTGTTTTGATATACATTTGTTGTGTGGAATTTAAACCAGTGCCACGTTTTAGAGTCTACAATTGCATAGCCTTTGGAGTGGTGGCACGCTTCAAAGAATGCAATAATATCGAAAATGTATTCTAATGAATATTTCAGAAATTTTGAATAGTGACTTAAATGTAAACATCACTATTAACAGCAACGAATTAAGAGATTTTTTAAAGGAGGTTGCAATAGCACAACAACCGAAACCTAAAGAAGATGAGCAGTATTTGAGTGTAGATGAAGTTTGCTCCCTGACTAAAAAAGTTCGTTCTACTTTGTGGACGTGGGAAAAAAGAGGCTATTTAGTGCCAACTTCTCGAATTGGTAAAGTGCTGAGGTATAAAAAAAGCGATGTGCTTAACTTAATGAATGGAGAGCGGAACTAATGGGAACTATAAAAACCACTAAAAGAAAAACGACCCGCCCCGATGAGAAGCACAGCCGTTTAAACACACACAAAGATAGTCAAAAACTCGAAGAGCTTCAAATACTAAAGGCACTAAAAGAGGGTAAACCCAAAACAATGCGACAAATTGAAGTTGAAACAGGCGTGCGAGTTGCTTCGCAATGTTGGGCGTTTAAGCGCTTCAAAAAATCAAGTCGAACCGAAATACTTTATTTGGGCGTTTGTCCTATCTCGAATAGTAAAAAGGTGCAATTTCATAGCCTTACAATTTTGGGGGAGTTGTTTTTGCTTAACCAAGGAAGGGTAAAAGAATGATACAGCCTAAATTTGATTTGAATGCGGTTTTGAACAACGATACCGAAAGCGTCCCTAGTTGGTTGGCAAAGTTAGAAAGCGTTAAAGTTGATATTAATGCCGAACTACAACCGCCACAAATTGCACTCTCATTGATTAACCCCGATGGAAAGTATTGTACTATTGCAACCCTAGGTAATTTTAGTCTAGTTATAGGCAAAGCAAAGAGTCGAAAAACTTTCTTTATAACTATGGCCATGGCTGGGGCGTGTGTTAATGAGCCAATGCTTAATAAGTTTATTGGAATGTTACCACCTCATCAAAATAGAGTAGTTCTCTTTGATACCGAACAAGGTACTTACCACGTCCAAAAGGTTTGCAAGCGTGTGGTTAAACTTATTGGTTACAATCCTACCAATTTTGAGGCGTACGGATTACGGACTTATCCACCCGATGAACGTTTGAAATTGATTGAGGAGTACATCTACAATACGCCCGATTTGGGATTTGTGGTTATTGATGGTGTCAGAGATTTAATAAACTCAATTAACGATGAGGCGGAAGCCACAGCCCTAACCTCTAAGGTGCTTAAATGGACGGGCGAAAGGAATATTCACATTGTTTGTCTATTGCATCAAAATAAAGGCGACAATAACGCCCGTGGCCACGTTGGTAGTGAATTGGTGAATAAGGCGGAAACGGTTTTATCAATTACCAAAGAAGGTGTGATTTCAATTGTAGAGCCGTTGTATTGTAGAGATATTGAACCCGTGCCTTTTGGTTTCACAATTACCGATGAGGGTTTGCCCACTGTTGAGGCGAATGTTGCAATTAGGAAAGAGGGCGAACGTAAACCAACGTTAACAGCTCAAAATGTACCCCACGAAAAACATTTGCACGCTCTGAGATTGGTTTTTGATTTGAAGCCAAAGCAAACCTACAGCGAACTAGTAGCTAATATAAAAGAGCGCTTTGGAACTATTGGAGTAACATTTGGCGATAACAAGGCTAAGGACTTTTTAACCCACTATCAAAACAATGATTTTGTAATTAAACCCGATGCAAAACATTACTCTCTCAATCCTGATAATAAAAAGTTATCGTTTGAAAATACAGAATTTTAAAAGATGCTAGTTTAGTTTAATACGCCCCCTTATATAGGGGCGTTAAACTAGTAAACTACTTTAATTAAACTAGTTTAAACGACTTAAACCGATGCCACAATTAGATAAAAGCAGTAAAAAATATATTTGCCCAAAATGTGATAAAAAAACATTCGTTATCTACTTAACAGATGAGGGCAAAGAGATAAACAACAATGTAGGGCGGTGTGATAGAGAAGACCAGTGCGGGTTACATTACAGCCCTAAAGAGTACTATTCAGATAATGGAATAGATAAACCGATAGAGCGCACTAAGTACACACCACCGCCCATAAAACCACCCTATTACATTGATATTGAATTAATCAAAGGTTCGTTATCTCATTACGACAAAAATAACTTTGTTCAGTTTCTTGAAAAAAGGTTCGGCAAAGAAGTAACCACCAAGGCAGTAGAGCGTTATTTTATTGGAACGTCAAAGCGTTGGAATGGTGCAAATATCTTCTATCAATTCGATGAGGTGGGCAAATGTAGAACGGGCAAAATAATGTTATACAACCCCGAAACTGGCAAACGAATAAAAGAACCTAATAATTGTATTGATTGGCTACACACAAAGATTAACAAACCTGATTACAACCTCAATCAATGCCTTTTTGGTAGCCACTTATTTAAAGATAGAACCAAGGTGGTTAATATTGTGGAAAGCGAAAAAACGGCCGTTATTTGCTCTATATTTTACCCTCAATGTATTTGGGTGGCCACGGGTGGCAAAGAGAATTTAAAACTACTTAACGCCTCATCACTTAAAAACAGAGATGTTACACTATACCCCGATTTAAAGGCGTTCGACAAATGGAGCGCAAAGACTAAGGAACTCAATTTTCAGGTTTCCGATTATCTCGAAAGAATAGCCACACCCGAACAACGGGAGGCGGGCGAAGATTTGGCCGATTTTCTTTTAAGATTACCGCCTCCAAACTACTTAAAAGATGATGCGGAAAACCCCGTTTTTGCGACTATAAAAAAGAGTGATGAAACAGCAATATTACCCGAACCAATCAAAGAAGATTTTAAAGCGGTTTGCATAATAGAATCTATCAATAAAACCCCCGTTTTCGAAGCTATAAAAAAGGAGGTAAAAGAAGATTGGAGCGAAGAGATAGAAGAGCTTAAAAAATACTTTGATACTGCCAATTTGCCACCCGACCCGATAAGATTAAACCAATGTACTGTTATCAATAATTCAAAGAAGTTTATTGAGTGTTCTTTAATCCGTGCTATGGCTAATAATGGTAACGCATGGTTTCGCCCTGAAATTGATAGATTGATAGAATTAAAGAAGTTGAACGAATTAAGATTTTGTAAATGAAACTACTAATAACAAAAGGAGACACCCGACTAGTAGGTAAGATTTTAGAGCCTATTTTTATGGAAGAGATGCTTTACAACTGCAAGATAAACTCTATTCAATTAATCGACACGTGGGACGAAATACACGCTATTCTTAACTATCCTGATAAAAAAATCAAAGAATTTTATTGTTTACATCTTTTCACCAACACCCTAGGTGACAAACTCGCTTTTATTGAAAGTGTTAAACTTATCTAAGAGAGTAACGAATCGACTTTAAGCATTTAAGACAAAGAGGTGGTTTTATAAGACAAAAAAATAATAAATATACAGTTGCGACCAAGTGCCGTGCGCAACGCATTGCATCAAACTAAAAAAGTCATCCCAGTACCTTAGCTTTTATTAAAACTTATAACTAAAAGCCACCCTAAAAGGTGGTTTTTTTGCACTATGTGGCGCAATTGTGGCGCAAATGATAAAATCAAAAAGGCTAAAATGCTATTAAAGAGCAATTTATATATTTAAAAAGTGACCTCGATGGGATTCGAACCCATATCAGAGGAACCGGAATCCCCCATTCTATCCATTAAACTACGTGG
>JAYVSA010000206.1:0-3811 GCA_043775765.1 Breznakibacter sp.
GTTGTTGAACTTGGCAGACTCTTTTACACCCACCACTAAAAGAATTGTTATCAACAAAATTATTGCTACGGCAGGGAAGTTAAAGTAGGCGCCAGAAAGGCTCCATGTATGTTCTTCAATGCTATAAATTAAGGGCGATTGAGAGAGTGAATTCGGTATTACAATGCCAAACTCCTTTAAGAAACTTACAAAATAACCCGACCATCCAACGGCAACCGTACTACTGGCAAAGAGGTATTCGAGTATTAAATCCCATCCTATAATCCATGCAATAAATTCACCAAGAGTTGAGTAAGAATAAGTGTAGGCGCTTCCTGCAATTGGAATCATGGAGGCAAACTCCGAGTAGCAAAGTCCTGCAAACACACACCCAATACCAGAAAGAATGAACGAGAGTATTACTGCAGGTCCAGCATGAAGCGCGGCAGCACTTCCTGTGAGTACAAAAATACCAGTTCCGATTATTGCTCCAACACCTAAATTGATTAGATTAAAGGTATTTAGAGCTCTTTTTAATTTACTGTCGTGCCCATCAGACATTATTTGATCGATGGATTTTCTGCGAAATAGATTTTTAATAACCATACTATTATTTTTATAGTGCGAATGTATTAAAAAATGCAAAATATTTAATACTAAACCCTTTATTTCAATGTTAAGCTATTGATTATTCTCTCTTATGGTTGAAAAGAGGTGTAGGAGACCTGTTACTTTTCTTTAGCTTTGAGTCTTTTTGTCTATTTTTATAAAAATTTATATTTTATGAAACGAGTTGTTCTTTTGGCGTTCAGCCTTCTTTTTATCGTTGCAATGAAGAGCCAAGTAGTGGTTGATTCTCAAACAGATTCGGTTACTTATCCAAATAAATATCATTCGCCCTGTTATAAGTTTTCAGCAAAAAAGCTGGTGCTTCCATCGGCTCTTATCTTGTATGGTGCTACCGGATTGTTTTCTAATCAATGGACAAAGACCAACAGAACGATTCAAGAACGGGTTGTTAATGATTGGAATAACCCCTACAAAGAGAATACGATTGATAATGTTCTAGCGTTTGTGCCAGCAATAAGTGTCTATGGTTTAAATTTATGTGGTGTGGAGGGGATGCATAATTTTAGAGATCGTACGGTGATTCTTGGCGTCTCTGGCGTGATTACTCTTGTTGCGGTGGAAGGACTAAAAATGGCCACCCATAACCTACGACCAGATGGGTCGACTTATGACTCTTGGCCATCTGGGCATACTGCTTTGGCTTTTGCCGGGGCCGAATTTATGTACCAAGAGTTTCGTGAAAAGTCTGTCTGGTATGGTGTTTCTGCCTACGCCGTTGCAACATCTGTTGCAGCCTTGCGTGTATATAATAATCGCCATTGGTTTACCGATGTTGCTGCAGGAGCGGGATTTGGCATTTTGGGTACAAAAATAAGCTACTGGCTATTTCCTCTCGTAGCAGATAAGTTGTTAACTAATAAGCCGTTAGAAAGAAGTCTGAGTGCCAGATGTTTTCTTACTCCTTCAATAATTCAAAATAGAATTGGATTCGAACTATTGGTAACTCTATAAATGCATTTGCTCTGTTAATAAAATCTCTTTTTTATGGTTTGTTGATTATTTTTACTATTTTTATGAATAATAACTCTTTTTTTGTTAATCGCAATGCTCTTTTATCACCATCCTAAAGGAGCATTGGAGTAATAAATAATTTATTTTAGTTTCTCGGATATTCTATGAAACTCAAAACCAAATCTCTTAAAAATGATCATTTTGTCTCTTTCTTTTTTGAAAGTTCGCCAAATACATTGCTTATTCTCAATCAACAAAAAGAGATACTTTGCCACAACAGCAAAGCCCTAATTCTTCTGCCAAATATCGCTTTAGGAAATGAACCACTCTCTTTTTGTGAGGCAATAAACTGTGCTCATTACAAAGATGAACGTGGGTGCACCCCATTACGTTGCATCTTTAATGATTTGCTCAATTCTACCTTTGACAAGAAAAAAGGTGTAATTGATACCAATGTACAATCAACTATTTGTAAAAATAGCACCTTAGTGCACTGGAATTACAGGCTATCGACTCTTTATTTGTCCGAGGATGATTTGGTATTAGTTCAGATAAGTGAGCAGGAGAAATCACTCATTAAAGATTTTTCAGAACGCTATAGCGGATTAATTGGTAATATTGAGTTGAACCATGATTTAACGAATCAGCGGAATAACGAATTGGTTAAACAGAGTGTGGCCGTTGCGCTTTCGCAAATAGATAAGAGTCAAGATTTTATATGGTCGGTAAATCGCGAGTTTGAATTTATACTCATCAATACGCTCGCAAAGAAGACCTATTTTCAGTGTTTCGATAGCGAAATTGCCATTGGCATGAATGCCTTGAATTGCATACCACTTCAATATAGAGACGTTTGGAAGGAGCGGTATTCACGAGCATTAAATGGGGAGCATTTCTCGAAAATAGAGCAGTTTGAATTTGTCGATTTGCCCCAATTTATCAGGGTTTATTTTATGCCAATTGAAATTGATTATTGTGTTGTTGGAGTCTCCTGCATTGCATCAGACATCACGTCTCAGAAAAAAGTTGAAATGGATGTACTCCAGAACGAGGCGTCACTTCAATCGTTAATAGAGAATACGCATGATAATATTTGGTCGGTAGACAAAAGTTTTAGAATTGTTAATTCCAATAGTAATTTCGTAACCTCTTTTGCAAGCGCTTATGGGCATAATCTTGTTGCAGGAGATAATATTATTCAATATTGTCCCCAATCGACTCAGCAATCTTGGACAGAGAGATATACCCGTTCGTTAAATGGGGAACGATTTACGGTGGTAGACACATTCCCCTTCAATACTTTTACCCTTTATGTAGAGATTTCATTTAATCCAATACTCTTTGATAATGAGGTTGTTGGCGTATCTTGCTTCTCTCGAGATATTACTCGCCAACAGACTCAGGCCACCGAACTTTCTAAAAGTAAGGCCAATCTTACGGCAATTATTGAGAATACCCCCGATATTATTTGGTCTATCAACAGAGATTACCTTATAATTATTTCAAATTCAAACTACTTAAATTCACACTATTTTCTTGCAGAATCAGATTTGCAGGAGGTGAATTTATTCGACAAAGAGGTGTATCTGCAATGGAAGAACAGATATGATAGAGCTCTTGTTGGTGAAAGCTTTTCTGAGATTATGCAGTTTAAAAATGCAGAGAATGGAGAATCCTTTTTTCAAATAACTTTCAATCCCATTCGGGTCAATGATCAAATTGATGGTGTTGTTTGTTTTGCTCACGATATTACAAAACTTAAGAATAATGAAGATTCTCTTTCGAGAAGTGAAGCTAAATTAATTGAAGCTCAGGAAGTTGCTAAAATTGGCAGCTGGGATGTCGATTATAGAATTAATACAGGACACTGGAGCGATGAGGTGTATCATATTTTGGGCGAACTGAAGGGTGAGATTGAACCAACCATTGCTAATTTTTTAAGGCATGTTCCCGATGAAGAGAGGGAGTATCCTCGTCGATTGTATGAAGATCATCTTGTACATCAACAGCCTTACGAAATTGAATACAAGATTTTTCTCACTTCAGAAGAGATGAAATATGTGTTGGTGCGCTGTAAAAGTACTTTTGACGATAATGGCGATGTTATTTTAACTTTTGGAACAATACAAGATGTGACGGAGCAAAAAATGATCGAGTTAGCGCTAAAGGAGGCCGATTCAATGAAAACTAAACTCTTTTCAGTCATTGCTCACGACTTACGTGCTCCATTTCATACGCTCTTGGGCTTTAC
>JAYVSA010000207.1:0-4197 GCA_043775765.1 Breznakibacter sp.
TTAGACGTAAATGGTTTTACTGCAGCGCAAGGACGAATTGGTAATTTTAAGAGTGGAACAGTTGCTGCAAACGGAAAGTGGCAAACAATTGCCGATAATCTCGACAATTGCCAAGCTTTTGAGGTTGTTGCCCGTGTGGGACAAAAAGGAACTGGAAAATTCTCCATTTTGTATGCAACAGCACTAAGTACCTTTGGCCACTCGAAAATCAAAAAGACGTGTGCTTATTACGGGTTTTTCTGGAATAGGCTGAGCCTTAGATGGAGCGGAACTACCCATAATTATAAGTTGGAACTGCGTACAAACCGAAATTATGGAAGTGGAATAGATATATATTATAATATTGGTAAATTGTGGGACGATGAACTCTTTCTGCACGCAAATAACTACTATCCACAAAACAACAGATCAGAATAGAAGAGTCGAAGTATGAATTTGATTGATAAGCACCATATTAAAAAAAATATAGATAAAGATCCTGCCTCTAATTTTGAGCTTCTTTTGGCGCAAGCCATTGAAATGACACAGCATCTTACGGGTCAAACGTGGACAGATTATAATCTTCATGACCCAGGGATTACCATTTTAGAACAAGTATGTTTTGCAATAACAGACCTTGCTTACAAAACAGATTTTCCGATTGAGGATTTATTGACTGATGATAACGGCAGCATCAATAGATCCTCAAATGCATTTTTCGATAAGCAACTGGTATTAACCAACAATCCGGTTACAATTAATGATTTAAGAAAAGCCATTCTTGATAAATTCGATGAGGTGGATAATGTGATGCTAATACCTATTAAATCATCACATAGTTCTGAGTACATAAAAGGATTATACGAGATAATTATACGACTAAACAATAGTGAAATAATTAATCAATCCAATAGTGAAAAGGAGGATATCGCGAAAGAAATTATTAAATATTACCTCGGAAAAAGGAATTTAAGTGAAGATATTTCATCTTCAATATCGATACTTAAACCCCAAAAAATAGAATTACTTGCAGATATCACAATTAAATACAACTCTGCTCCAGAAGAGATTTTTGTCGAGATTATCAATAAGCTAGAGTCCGTTTTCAATCCGAAAATTCGGTTTTATTCCGAAAAAGAGCTCTTGCAAAGAGGAATGAAAACAGAAGAGATTTATTGTGGCCCACTGTTGAAAAATGGTTTTATTCCCGACGATGAATTAAAGCCGATAAGCGACACCATTGATCCTATTGAATTAACAAATATTATTTCACAGATTGAAGGTGTAATATTTGTGAAAAAGCTGTTGATAAATGATGCAGATGGTCTTAACAGCTGGAAACCGTTTAAGTTGGATAAAGGTTGCTACCCATCTCTTGATATAAGCTTCTTTTCGGAAAATGTCAAACTATTTACAGATGACTATAAACTCAATTTAAATCAAGATATCTTTAAAGACCTCATAAGTAGGACTGAGCATTTACGATTGCAAAAAAGAAAAGCCTACATCCAAAAAAGTAATAAAAGAGAGATTAAGCAAGGAAAATATCGTAATCCAGGAGCCTATTACTCCATTCAAAATAATTTTCCAATAGTATATGGTATTGGGCGCGAAGGACTCTCATCCCACGAGTCAGAAGAAAGAAAAGCAGCAGCTCGCCAGTTAAAATCCTATTTGTTGTTTTTTGAACAAATAATGGCTAACTATTCGGCTCAACTCGAAAATTTGAGTAACCTATATTCTACCATTGTTGAACCTCAACATTCATACTATTACCAACCGTTATATGGCGTTCCGCGTGTACACGAGTTACTGAACGCCTTTACTACGGACAATAAAAGTGGGTTCGATTGGAGCGTTTTTATGGCTAATCCTGAAAACAACTATATTGAAGCACTAAAAAAGTCAACAGAAACACCTGAAATGTATGTAGAAAGAAAAGAGAGGGTACTTGACCACTTGCTTGCTCGATTTAATACACAACTCAACAGCTTACCCATACTTCATTACTTTAATCTTTACGTTGAAGGTAGTAATCGTAATAAAGCTTTGTTTCTATTGCAATGGAAAGCTGATGTTTTAAAAAATATTGTTGCAAGAGACAGTGAAAAAGTAAGAGCATTCAATTATTTAGATATAAAAAATAATCTGTCAGGCTTTGAACGCAATGTGGCCATGTATCTGAATCTTAATACATACCAACGTCATAAGCTAACCTCTGTATTTGACAGCGGCAATATCGCTTTTTTAGCAGAGAAAGGAGAACGGCTAGATTCACCTAGGTATAAAGAAGATATTATATCTGCCCAATCGAAAGGAGAAGTGGTAAATGTGATTTCTGGTTCCGACGAGATTCTGAGTTTGGGTAATATTGACAACCTGATTGTTGGTGGTATTCATCACGAATATGGATATATCTTTAGATATCAAAAAATTAACATCTTAAAATATGGCATAAACATCGCTAATTATAAGATTGTTGAATCACAACAGAAAGAATACCTCATTATATATAAAGCCCCTGAAGATAAGGATTGGATGATTATTAGTCGTCGCGCCAGCAAAGAAGAAGCTATTAAATCGCTGGATAACTTGATTAGTTACCTCAGAAAAATTAGTATTGATTCGGAAGGATTTTATATTATGGAGCATATATTGTTACGCCCCGAGCTTAATTTACCTGCTTTTGGCTTTCGTTTTCGCTCCAGTTCGGGTGAAACATTGTTTCAATATAAGCAATGGAACACCTTTGACGAGCGTGAAGCCATACTTGCAAGATTGAAAAGAGCAGATGTCACAGAGGAGTGGCTAAATTTACAGCCCATAACGTTTCAAACAAAACGGGCTAATAATGAAGATGTTGCAGTTGATGTAGACAGTATAGCTGTAGATGGTATACAACAACCCTTGAATGAAAGCGAACTGCAAAGAGTAATTATTGAACTACAAAAAGCTGGTGAGAACAGCACTCATATTTATCCACGATTTGAATTTCTTGTTAAGTTACCTGATGGAACAATCATTGAAGAAGATTTTTATAACCTAAAAGTTACCATAGCACTTCCAGCCTGGCCAGCTCGCTTTCAGGACAATGAGTTTCGTATGTTTACCGAAAACCTGTTACGGTCAATAGCTCCTGCCTACTTAAGATTAGATTTTAGGTGGTTGGGCATTTCACGGATGAAAAAGTTTGAAAATATCTACTTTCAATTTATTGAAGAGTTAAAGAAAAATGCAACCTCATTGGAGAATCGGTATAATTTTTCGGCAGATATGATTTCCTGGTTAACTGAGAGTTACACAAAAAAACAGTCGTAAAAGGAAACTCTATAACGATGCAACAAAATCACATCATACATAAACAGGTAGCAGAAATTACTTTTGGCAATAAAGCTGAAGTGCAGGAGCTATTCCGAAAAATTGGTAGCCTATTAAATCAACAAATCAACAACAGTACAAGTCGTATTTTAGATCAGATAATACCCGCCGACACGCTCATTGCGTTAGATTCTCTCGAGCTCGATTTAGGATCACTAACATACCCAATAAATGAAACCGAGTTTACTGAAAAGTATGAAACAGTTCTTGAACAAGCACTTTTATTAAAATTAGAAAAGTTAAATACAAATAATCCCAATTGGGAGGGCACCCACAACGCCCGCGAATTTAAACTAACTACTGCCGCACTCTTACACCATTTTTTGCTTAAAGGAACATTGCCATGTTGGGGAGGTGGAGAGTCGAAAAATAATCCTAATAAAATATTTAATACCGTATTAGCTAAAGATAGTGCAAGTTTAAGAACAATGCTTCTTAAGATTGGCACTCACAATAACGTACGAAAACGGTTGGTTAATCAGTTTTCCGAACAGATTATTAAGGATAGTATTGCATTAATTGAACCAACACAAGCGCACTACATTTTTGCCTATCACAAAGATATTTCCACTCTACAACTGAGAGAGCAACTGGTTAAAGCCGAATCTGCAACGTTTGAAAAATCACTGTGGCATTTTATCCTTACCTATTTATTGGTAGAGATGAGTAGCCAATTTGAGCGTAAGATGTTTGTGAAAAGCACACTTAGGCAAATGGCCTCTCACTATAATCTAGCTTACCAAGAGGTTTTAAATCTTTTTGCGCAAGTGGCACAAACGCATAAGCACCTGATTGACAATAGTCTTCCATCGCTTGTTGTCGAGCTGACCAATGAGACGC
>JAYVSA010000208.1:0-3844 GCA_043775765.1 Breznakibacter sp.
CAACTCCCGTTATTGTTAATTTAATTTCGGCACTAAAATCATTAAAAAGTCAATTTGGAGCCAACTTCCTTTTAACAATGGCTCCTGAAACCTTTTTTGTACAGCAAGGATATAGCTATTACGGCTCATTGTGTTGGGGATGTGATGCCCGTGCTGGCGCATTCTTACCCGTTATTTATGCCTTGCGTAACGACTTAAGTTGGCTACAAGTACAATATTATAATTCGGGATTAATTACCTCACCCGAGGGAGGACAAAATTGTGGAACCGAAGATTTCGTCGTTAACTTAGCCAACATGCTCATGACGGGCTTCGATATTGCCGATCCGCAAAATAAAGTTGCTGATCCTCTTTTCTTTCCTGCTCTTCGCCCCGACCAAGTAGTTCTTGGGGTACCTGTTGGTGCAGGCTCGGCAGGGTCTGGAGTGCTTACAACAGATCAATACAAAAGTATTTTCAACAAACTAATTGCTAAAGGTTATAGTAATCTGAGAGGTTACATGACATGGTCTATCAACTGGGATGTGGCTAATGGAAAAACATGGTCGTCGGCCTTACGCCCCTATATGGATGGACTCATTAATGGCACCACAACTGGCGGAACAACCACTGGTGGAACTACTACTGGTGGTACTACTACTGGCGGTACTACTACTGGCGGTACAACAACCACCACATGTACGGCTCCAGCTTATGATGCTACCATAGCGTACATGACTGCTGGAACGGAAGTATCTTACAACGGCAAAGTGTATAAAGTAGCTGCTGGCCAGTGGGTGCCTGTAGGCTGTAATCCCGAAGCATGGCCATCTGTTTGGACTTATGTAAAAGATTGCTCTACCACTACTACGGGCGGAACAACGGGCGGCGGAACTACTGGTGGAACTACTGGTGGAACTACTGGCGACACCACACATCCTCTGGTATCGGGACTAAAAAAGTTTTTAGTAATAGGCTACTGGCACAACTTCAACAATGGCGCATCGAATGGACTAAAATTATCGCAATGCGCTGCTGGATACGATTTCTTGAATGTATCGTTTGGTGAAACTGCCGCATCAGATAGAGCGGTTATAACATTTGCCGTAGACAACTCTATTTATGCCACCGACGCCGATTTCATTGCAGATATGCGTGTTGCTCAGGCTCAAGGCAAAAAAATAAACCTCTCATTAGGCGGACAAAATGGTATTATTGCGGTTAAAACTGCTGCCGACAAAACAAAATTTGTCAATTCGGTTATCGCTCTAATTAATAAATATGGATTCGATGGATTGGATATAGACTTCGAAGGTTCGTCGGCAGGAGGTAGCAGCTCTTCTTTCATCAACCCCAATGCCGAAGCTCAATTAATGATTGCAGGCATTAGAGAGATATGCGACCATTTTGGAAATAACTTTATCTTATCCATGGCACCAGAAACGGCATATGTTCAGTTTGGTATCAATCAATCGGTAGCACCTGCATACTTGGCGCTTATCTACGGGTTAAGAGATAAGTTAACCGTTCTGCACGTTCAACACTACAACACGGGTGGTTCGAATGATTTAAAAGGCAATATTGCAAATCCGGGTAGTGCCGATTACCATGTTGCTATGGCGGAGATGATGCTTCAAGGATTTCCTTGCTGTGGCACTACTTTCCCAGCACTTCGCGAAGATCAGGTTGCTTTTGGTGTTCCATGCGTACAAAGTGCGGCAAGTAGTGGTTACATTGCCATGGCTGAGGTTAAAAAAGCGCTCAAATATCTTATTACTGGCGTAAAGTCGGCTGGTATGAATTATACTTTGGTAAAGGCCACTGGCTATCCAAATTTCCGTGGAATAATGACGTGGTCGGCTAACTGGGATAAGACAAATAACAATGAGTTGGCAAACACGTTTAGTGCCTATTTCAACGAATTGGGCAATCCGGTTGTGAATGGAGGAACTAGCGATACCGAAATCCCATCAACCCCAACCAATTTGCAAAAAACAGAGGCTCAAACATCGGTAACGGTTACTTGGAGTGCATCTACAGATAATACCGCTGTTACGGGTTACAACATCTATGTTAACTCAAACCTCATTGCTACTTCTAGCACCACCAGTTACAATACAACTGGCCTTACTGCTGGCACAACTTATACCATTGAGGTGCAGGCTTATGATGCTGCGGCTAATAAATCGGCTAAAGCTTCTATCTCAGCAACAACTCTACCTGCTACCAATACGGGTGGAAACACAGGTGGCCAAACAACTACCTGTACTGAAGCGGCATGGAATCCAACCTCAGACTATGGTGTTGGGCCAAACGTTTTGGTCTCATATAACGGTAAGGTTTATAAACACCTAACTTGGTGGACAACCCCAGGTGCAGCGCCCGATGTAACGCCAGCTCACTGGCAGTATGTGAGCGATTGTGGTGGATCGACAGGTGGTAACACAGGTGGCGATACAGGCAATGGAGGTGTTGATACGGGCATCGATTACGCTAATGGAAAACGCATTATTGCCTATTTCCCAAATTGGGGCACCTACTCCGCAGCGCATCAGTCCATATCGGTAGGTATGATGCCGTGGAATAAACTAACGCACATTAACCACGCCTTTTTTACCGTTGGAACCGATTTCAAACTCATTACAACAGATGATTTTGCTGACTTCCAAAAAACCTTCCCTCACTCCGACGGATGGGATGTTGCAGTGCGTTTAGCAGGTCATTTTGGGGAATATCGTTACTATAAAACACAATATCCAAGTGTGAAAGTAGTGGTTTCGGTGGGCGGATGGACGCGTGGTGAAAACTTCCACGCCATGGCATCAACACCAGCCAACCGTGCCATTTTCATCAACAGTGTTATTGCATTCTTAAATAAATATCCATTTATTGATGGCATCGATCTCGATTGGGAATATCCGGGCGTAAACCGTCCTGCAGATACCAACGATTCTTATGATAAAGGGTGTCCTGGTGGGCCAGAAGATAAAGCAAACTTCACCGCGCTATTGAAAGAGATTAGAGAGGCTTATAATGCCAACAATATGAGCACAAAACAACTTTCTATTGCCGTTTCGGTGAACCAAGCAACTGTAAACGCGGGTCAAAATCCTGCGGCTTACCAACAATATCTTAACAACATCAATTTAATGAGTTACGATATGCACGGTGCTTTTGAACGCACAACAAACCATCATGCCGCCATATTTGCAAACCCAAATGACCCTTCTACGCCAACGTATGTAAAGGAGACGTTCAACGCAAAATCGGCTGGCGATTTATTCGTTTCGCTGGGCGTACCGGCAAATAAACTCTCGGTAGGGTCGCCATTCTACTCACGTGGATGGGGTGGCGTATCGGCTGGTTCTAATGGAACAGGACTCTTCCAACCAGCAACGGGCTATGTTCGTGGCACTTGGGACGACACCTCAACTCCAACCCCAGGAGGTCAATATCCTTGGTTCACCGTAAAAGGATATGAAACAGCGGCTGGATGGAGCAAACACTACGATGCCGTAGCTCAAGCACCCTATCTGTTTAACGCATCTACAGGTGTATTCTTAACGTATGAAGATGAGCAATCGCTTGCTAAAAGATGCGATTTCATTAACGAGAAACAGTATGGAGGACTTATTATTTGGGAGATTTCGGGTGATGATTTGAATAATGGCGCCCCAATGACTACCATTGCTTACAACAAGCTCTTGGTTAATTCAACCAACAAAGTCGCATCACTCGACCAAACAAATGCAATCGAATTCTCAGTATATCCAAATCCAGCATCCAACTATATCATGTTCGATTTTAAGGAGTTACCTGAGTGGGCAAGAGTTTCAATATATGATCTATTGGGAACAGTGGTGTT
>JAYVSA010000209.1:0-4526 GCA_043775765.1 Breznakibacter sp.
GGTTACTTTGGCACTTATCCTTACATTGGCTCCTCTTGGAACAGTTATAATGGATGGAATGTTGGATTTGGCATGAGTTTCGGATATCCGTATTATGGATATGGGTACCCTTACTATGGTTATGGGCACTGCTATTATGGTTACGGCTATGATAACTACTATCCATATTGTGGTTATGGCTGCTACCCTCCTTACTATGGAAGCGGGGGCGGAGATTATTATCCATCACATTCAAATCGTAATTATGGACCAAGACCAGATGGCGGTTCACACTCAGTAAGAACGCAATCACCTGTTGGCACAGAAAACACAACATCTTACCGAGAACCTCGCAGTGTGGCATCATCGCCCGCAAACACATCTGGAAGAAGTGTTTCAACCCCAGCAACTCAACGATACAGTAATCAAATACGTTCGTCGAGCAGTGAATATGGCCGGTCTTCTTTAACCAACGGCACAACCAGAGCGGTTGCCACTAATCCTCAGGGAAGTGCTACTGCAGTACGTCGAAATTACACTCCTAGCTACACGCAACCAGCAAATAACGCACGGTCGCAATACAATAGCTCTGGAAATGTGAGACCAGCAACAAGTTCGGTTGTACGAATGACATCACAGCCACAAACAACTACCACATATCGCCCAACAGTTGTAGGAACAAACGAGAATACTCAAACGAGAACATCACGTCCTGCTCCCGCTTACCAGAGCGCACCCTCACAAAGTAATTCAAATTACGAGCCCAGAAGCGGTAGTGGAGGTGGAAATTCTAGGCCTAGTAGTGGTGGAGGTGGAAGTTCAGCTCCTAGCCAAGGCGGAGGTGGTAGCAGAGCTCCAAGACGATAGTTGTAACAATTCAATACAAGAATCATGAAAAAATTATCAATATTATCTGCATTAATTCTTTCTATTCCACTGGCAATTTTTAGCCAAGGTGTTGACGAGGCGTATCTATTAGCAAAAGAAAATAGTTTTGGAACAGCTCGCTCAATGGGAATGGGTGGGGCCTTTGGAGCTTTAGGAGGCGATATGTCTGCCATACAAATAAATCCTGCAGGCGTAGCCGTTTACAGAGCCTCAGAAGCAACATTTACACCTTCATACCAATGGGACAAGGCTACCTCTAAATACTACAATACATCTGCAGATGATAGCAGAGATAGATTTACAATTAGTCAACTTGGCTTTGTTGGGGTTAATGCTCCTATGAGAGAAGGCGCAACGGGAATTATAAGCACTAATTATGCCTTTAATTTCCAACGCCTTAACGATTTCAATACAACAACGCAAATTTCTGGAATAAATGTTGGGAGTTCAAAATTAGATCAATTTAGATCTGAGGCTGATGGAAGATACATTAAAGATTTAGATCCTTATGGAAGTGGGTTAGCTTACGCAACTTATCTATTAGACACACTTCCAAATTATTCAAACAACCCAATGTATCATCATGTTGCTGAGCAATATGACGCCAATACGGGCAATTACTATAGCAGAGTAAACCAATGGAATTCTATCCAAAAGAGTGGTAGCATCTCTGAAGTTGGAGGATCTGCAGGTATAAATATTAATAACAAAATTTACTTAGGAGGTTCTATTAATATTGATTTTCTAAAGTACAATGCAGACAGTTATTACACCGAATATGATTCTGATGGCTCTATACCAAATCTCATTAGCTACGATTACAATACATTTATACACACAAATGGTGTTGGGTTAAATCTTAAAGCTGGAATCATTTATAAACCTATTAACGCACTACGTTTAGGCATTTCGATTCAATCACCTACTTGGTATACAATGACTGATAACTACAACTACGAAATCAGTTCTTACGTTGAAAATATTGGATTGGATAAAGATAACAATCCAATTACAGGTGCAGATATATCAAAGGGAGGATATTATGATTACAACTATACATCTCCCTATAAACTATGTAGTAGCATTGCCGTTATTTTAGGAGAAAAAGTAGCTATCTCATTAGATTACAAGTTTATAGACTATAGCTTTTCGAGTTATCATGCAACCACCAAAAATTATAATGAGAAAAATCAAATGGACACCTTGAACATGAATATAAAAGAGATTTACAAAGCCACGAACAACTTTAACGTGGGTATTGAGTTTAAACCTATCCCAAGCATAGCCTTAAGAGGTGGATTCATTTATAACGAAAGCGGTTACAAAAACGATTCGAACAACACCTTAAGCTATACAGGTGGTATAGGTTATAGAGTGCAAAACTATTTTATAGATTTTGCATACAGATTACAACAAGTTAAATCGACTTACTATCCTTATAGTCTTGATCAAAGTCTTGTTAATAATGGGTATACTAACGAGCCAGCCTTAATTACACATAACACATCGCTAGCTGTACTTACAGTAGGGGTGAAATTTTAGTAAAAAAAGAGAATAAAGAGTAAACAACAACGGAAAACCTTAGTGCAAAAAGGGGAGCTTCTAACGAATAGGCTCCCCTTTTAATTTGATATTATCTAATCCAGAATCTACAATAGAAACCTAGAAGTTTAACACACTACAAGATCATACCTGCAGCAACGGTTTCATTTGTACCTTCATCTACCAAGATAATGCTTCCCGTGAAACGATTATTGTTGTAAGAATCAAAGAATAATGGCTTTGTTGTGCGAATAACAATACGAGCAATATCATTCATGCCTACCACTAAATCATCATGATCCTCTTCCATGGTATTGATATTCATTTTATACTCAACGGCAGAGACCATACACTTTGCTTCAGCCGATGTATGACGAATTATGTACTTGCCACGCGGAACCAAATTCTTTTCGTTAAACCAACAAACCATCATTGTAATATCTTGACTAGATTGAGGTTTGCTCGATGGCTTAATCAACATATCGCCCCTACTAATATCAATCTCATCTTCAAGTGTAATGGTTACCGATTGTGGCGCAAAAGCCTCTTGAAAGGTGTCTCCAAAACTATCTATTGTCTTCACTTTCGTTGTAAAACCCGATGGTAATACAGCAATTTCATCACCCACTTTAATTACCCCACTCGAAATACGACCAGCGTAACCTCTGTAATCAGGAAACTCCTTTGTTTGCGGACGAACCACATACTGCACTGGGAAACGAAAATCGGCATGATTAATATCGCTACTGATATGAATATTCTCGAGCAAATGCAAAAGCGGTTCGCCCTTAAACCAATCCATATTCGTCGATGGATCGACCACATTATCGCCATTGAGAGCACTTATGGGCACAAAACGAATATCTTTTACCGATAATTTAGACGTAAACGCCTCAATATCACTCTTAATCTCTTCAAAACGTGCTTCGCTATAATCTTTTAAGTCCATCTTATTGACGCAAAAAATAACGTGCGGAATTTGCAACAACGAAGCGATATAAGCATGACGAATAGTTTGCTCCAATACACCATGACGCGCATCAACCAATATCAAAGCCACGTTTGCCGTAGAAGCGCCAGTAACCATATTACGAGTGTACTGAATATGTCCAGGAGTATCGGCAATAATAAATTTACGCTTAGGCGTTGCAAAATAACGATAAGCCACATCAATGGTTATACCCTGTTCGCGCTCAGCCCTTAATCCATCGGTTAAAAGCGCCAAATTAACGCCCTCATTACCCATCCTATCGCTGGTCACTTTTATCGCCTCCATCTGATCCTCAAAAATAGCCTTGCTATCGTAAAGAAGTCGACCAATGAGGGTACTCTTGCCATCGTCAACGCTACCTGCAGTGGTAAAGCGCAACAAATCCATATCTAAATATCCTGCTGTACTTTCAATCATCTCAATTCAAATATATTAATTAAAAATAGCCCTCTTTCTTACGATCTTCCATTGCTGTTTCCGATCGCTTATCATCCGACCTACCACCACGTTCAGTAACACGGGTTGTAGCCACCTCCTGAATAATATCTTCCAACGTATTTGCTTGAGAAAGCGTAACTCCCGTACACGTAATATCACCAATTGTACGGCAACGCACATCCATCTCAACCAGTTTTTCGCTCTCTCTCAACTGCATGTAAGGCGCATAAGCCATCCACTGCCCGTCTCTATTAAACACCTCACGTTTATGCGTAAAATAAAGCGATGGCAAAGCAATTTTCTCTTGATAAATATATTGCCACACATCCATCTCCGTCCAGTTACTTATTGGAAAAACCCTAAAATGCTCGCCAATATGTTTCCTACCATTAAAAAGATTCCACAACTCTGGACGTTGATTTTTTGGATCCCACTGACCAAATTCATCTCTATGCGAGAAAAAACGCTCCTTAGCGCGCGCCTTCTCCTCATCTCGGCGTCCACCACCCATGGCAGCATCACACTTCAACTCCTCAAGTGCATCGAGCAACGTTACTGTTTGCAACTTATTGCGCGAAGCATTAAGCCCCTTCTCCTCGGTTGCACGCCCTTTATCAATAGAATCTTGCACGTAACGCACCAAACATTTTGCACCCGTCTCCTCCATCAACCAATCTCTAAAATCGAG
>JAYVSA010000210.1:0-2952 GCA_043775765.1 Breznakibacter sp.
AATGCACTGGCATGGAATACAGTTCCCTACATTTAACTATCCTTGTTTTGATGGTGCTGGTACGCAGGATACACCTAATGGTAATTCGGCCAATGTAACTAATGGTTACGCACCAACTTCCAATGGAAGTATGCTCCCTATTCAAAATGGAATTTACATTTACCCTGTAGGTGGATCTCAACCACACAATAATATGCAACCTTACGTTGCGGTAAATTATATTATTTGTATTTACGGTGTTTATCCATCACGTAATTAACTATTAAAAGATATAAAAATGAAAAAAATACTTTTTATACTCACTCTCGTTGTTACTCTTTTTGCATTTAAAGCTAAAGGTCAAACGGGCACAATTGGCGAGATTAGGATGTTTGCCGGTAATTTTGCACCTTATGGATGGATGTTATGTGATGGTAGCTTGATTCCAATTTCTCAAAACACTGCTCTATTCTCAATAATAGGTACCTATTATGGGGGCAATGGACAAACCAATTTTGCCTTGCCCGACTTAAGAGGTCGTGCGCCAATGCATAAGAGCAATGATTATTCGTTAGGTGAGCAGGGTGGAGCTGAGACCGTTACGCTAATAACTTCAGAGTTGCCAGCGCATACACATCAGGCCACGTTAACTCTAGGAGTTAATACAAATAGTGGCGATTCAAACACTCCAATAGCTAGTTGTCCTGCTAAGAATATTACTAGAGGATATGAGTATGCAGCTAGTTCTAATGCTACAATGGGCGCAGGTGCTACTTATAGTGGTCCACAAAATACAGAGCTAGCAGGCGGTTCGCAGCCGCATAATAATATGCAGCCTTATGTGGCCATTAATTATATCATTTGCGTTTTTGGTGATTACCCAGTGCGTCCTTAACCTTTTAAAAACTATAAATAGATGAGAAAATATATACTAGCCATCACTTTGATGATATGTAGCTACTTATCGGCTACAACTTATACGGCTTCAAATACCAACGATTCAGGTGTGGGGTCGCTTAGAGCAGCTATTGCCAGCGCTACGGTTGCGGGCGATGTTGTAAATATTACAGCAACAGGAACTATAACGCTTACAAGTAAATTAATGGTTTCAAAAGCTATTACTATTCAATGTACAAATGCTTCGGGTATTAAGATTTCAGGGAACAACGCTGTTCGTGTTTTTGAGATTTCCCCCGAAACTGGAACAGTTTATTTAAAGAATTTACATGTGCTTGATGCTCTTTCAACTGGAGGAATGGGAGGTGGAATTTTATTTAATACCCCAGTAGATGCAGGGTTGAATATGGAAAATTGCACCATCTCTAATTGCCGTACGCAAGGCTCAGAAGCCAAGGGTGGTGGGATTGCTTTGGTAGGTAACTTGAATATGAAAAATTGTACACTCTATAATAACTACTCCGAAGATGGAGGTGGTGCCTTAGATGTTTATGACGAGTTGAGTTATGTAACCATTGAACATTGTACCATTGTTGGTAACGTTACAGGTGGAGGTGCAACTCCGATATTGGCTGGCGGGTTAAACCTATATACCTCACCAGGAGTCACTATTAAAAACTCAATTGTTGCAGGTAATATTTACGGCAGTTCTACAATAAAAGATTTTACTAATGATCCTAGCTGTGTCTTTACTTCACAAGGATATAATTTATCTACCTCTAATCTACCTGTTTCTGTGGCATCCGATCTTCAGAGCAAAGATCTATCAACACAGGTGAAAGTATCTGCATTGGGCGATTATGGTGGTGGAATACAAACTTGTCCTTTGCAGTCGGGTAGTTTGGCTATAGATGCAGCGTCAAGCACAGTGCTTTTAGACCAAAGAGGTGTATCGCGCGTTGGTGTTGCAGATATTGGTGCTTATGAAGCGCCTCTAATGCCAAATCCTACTACTGTTGCGGCTAGTTTAGTGGCGTCTACCATGGCACAATTAAATGGCACGGTAGATACTAAAGGTGCATCAATCACATCGTATGAGTTTCAATATGGAACTTCGACAAATACCTATAGTACAACTGTTGCAGCGTCAACATCAGGTACTGCTCCAAACATTACTGTTACAAAATCGTTAACGGGATTAACTTTGGGACAACAATATTTTTTCAGAGTTAAAGTCGTTTCGAGTGGATTTACCTATTATAGTAATGAGTTGAGTTTTACTACAAAGCAAGCTCAAACCATCACTTTTAACGCTTTACCAACCGATAAAAAATATGGCGATAGTGATTTTGCTTTAGGCGCTACAGCTCCTGGAGGCACGGTTACATACATTAGTTCTGATAATACTATTGCAACTATTTCAGGTGGTAATTTGCATATTATTAAGGCTGGTGGTCCAATAACAATTACAGCCTCTCAAACAGGTAACGCAACGTACGCTGCCGCAGCAGATGTGCAACAAACTATCACCATTGCCAAAGTGGCATTAACAGCTACGGCTTCAAGTGCATCGCGCAAGTATGGTGTGGCTAATCCTGCCTTTACGGTAAGTTATTCGGGCTTCATCTCGGGTGAGTCGGCGGCAAATTTAACTACGCAGCCAACAGCATCTACCGCAGCAGTTTCCAATACCGCTGTGGGTGGTTACGATGTGGTGGCTAGTGGTGGCGTTTCGTCGAATTATGCGTTTACGTATGCAAAAGGTACGTTAACCATTACTGCAGCCGATTTAAATATTAAAGCAAATAATAAGTCGAAAACTTATGGCGCAGCAAATCCGTCGTTCGATTTTACCTACACAGGCTTTATTTCTGGCGAGTCGGCAGCCAATTTAGCAACTCAGCCAACCGCCTCGAGCAGTGCAACGGCAAGTTCGGGTGTTAATAGTTATGCCATTACGCCATCGGGAGCTTCGGCAACCAATTATGCCATTACCTACACCAATGGTTCATTGACTATAAACAAAGCGCCATTGGCTGTTACAGCATCAAGTGCTTCGCGCAAATATGGTGTGGC
>JAYVSA010000211.1:0-2046 GCA_043775765.1 Breznakibacter sp.
TCTCGTGCCCGAGAGACAACGAAGCCACACTTATCTTGAAATGCTAATTGCTTAATTTTAAACCCAATAGAGTCGGGATATTGCAAAATACTATCGACCACCAAGTTGAGATTCGATAAATCTACATGCGCTGGATTAAAGCGAAGAATGGTGTCGGGCTTAAGCATGTTTGAATAAGAAAACTGGCACTCCTTGAGTTTCACACTATTGAGCTGAAACTTCCAAGTGGTATGGGTGGTGTCTATTTTGGTAGATGATAAAGAGTCGATAAGTGGCTGTATGTTTAGCCCTAGTGAATCGGATTTTAGAAATAAATGACCATTATTAATGCCTATGCGACCGACTGTGAGACTATTTTCTTTGAGCGAAAAATCGGTAAAAGAAACCGTTAATTTCGGAATCGAAAGAATGGTATCTCCCTTGGCCTGTTTAAGAACAATGCCTTTGAGTGTTATTGAGCGAGGAGGAACGAAATAGAGATAATCAACGTTCAAATTAACATTGTACTTCTGTCCTATGGCGTCTGTTAATTTTTGGGCAAAATATCGAGGCACGCCAGGAATGTACCATGCCAAATAAACCGTAAATGGCGGTAGTACAATCAAAGCCAACAAAATAAGAGTTATTTTACCTAATTTTTTAATAGTTTTGTCGTTTTAAACATCTTGAACAACCGACAAAGGTAGTTAAAAAGATTTTTGAGTACCACAATAACACTAACAAATTGGATAATATTACATATAGAAACGCCATGAATGCAACCATTTTAGCTATTGAATCATCTTGCGACGATACATCCGCTGCCATTATAAGAAACGAGGTACTTCTTTCAAACGTTGTGTCTACCCAAAAGGTGCACGAGGAGTACGGTGGTGTGGTGCCCGAACTGGCATCGCGAGCACACCAGCAAAGCATTGTGCCAGTGGTAAATAAAGCGATTAAAGATGCTCAAATAACGATATCCGATATTGATGCCGTGGCCTTTACGTGTGGCCCAGGATTGCTCGGTTCTCTATTGGTAGGCACTTCTTTTGCGAAAGGCTTTGCGCTGGCAAACAATCTCCCTCTTATTGAAGTCGATCATTTGGAGGCACATGTTTTGGCACATTTTATAAAGGAGAGTGAAGAGTCGAACAATCAGCCAGAAATGCCATTTTTGTGTCTTTTGGTTTCTGGTGGTAATAGTCAGATTATATTAGTTAAAGACCATTTGAACATGGAAATTATAGGGCAAACCATTGATGATGCCGCGGGAGAAGCTTTTGATAAATGTGCAAAAGTGATGGGTCTTCCCTATCCGGGAGGTCCTTTTGTAGATAAGTTTGCCAAGCTGGGGAATGCAAATGCATTTAAATTTTCAAAACCTCGTTTGGATAACTATAATTATAGTTTTAGTGGATTAAAGACCTCGTTTCTCTATTTCTTGCGAGATAATTTGAAGGAGAATCCGAATTTCATTACAGAGAACACGAACGATTTGTGCGCTTCGTTGCAGAAAACTATTATTGATATTCTTTTAGATAAGGTTGAAAAGGCATCTAAAGAATTAAATATAAAAACGATAGCTTTAGCAGGAGGTGTATCGGCCAATAGCGGATTACGTGCGGAGTTGGGGGCTAGGGGGATTCAATATGGCTGGAAAACTTATGTTCCCAACCTTTCGTTTAGTACCGACAATGCGGCCATGGTGGCCATAAGTGCGTTTTACAAATTCAAGGCTCAAATATTTACGAATCAGAGTGTTACTCCTTATTCGCGCAACAGAATATAATACCAGTTATCTTCAAAAAATATTTCAATACTATAATTATTCGCGATTTTACCTGTTCTTTTTGTACTTTGTGTAATATCAAAAAGGTATTTAAACTTCTAGTCTTCAAGACAGCTGTTGCGGTGACTTGAACCACTCGTGAGCACTTAAACTACAGGCTTTAAACTGTTACCTATAACGCAAAACACCCCGTCTATCTTTCGATAAACGGGGTGTTGTTATAAGGTTGGCGGCGACCTACTCTCCCACAAACGCAGTACCATCGGCGCAATCAG
>JAYVSA010000212.1:0-8512 GCA_043775765.1 Breznakibacter sp.
TCACAAGAAGTTACCGATAGCTGGGAAATTGGGTGGGAGCAATATTTGGCGTCTAAAGGATTTGTAGTAGCCTGTGTTGATGGAAGAGGAACTGGAGCCCGTGGACGTGATTTTCGTAATTGTACCTACCTTAAATTGGGTAAATTTGAAACCGAAGACCAGGTTGAAACGGCAAAATATTTTGCTCAAAAGGATTATGTTGATGCAACCCGAATAGCCATTTGGGGCTGGAGTTTTGGTGGTTACATGGCTTGTAATGTACTGACTAACGGCGGTGGCACCTTTAAACTTGGTATTGCCGTAGCGCCTGTTACCAATTGGAAGTTTTACGATACCGTTTATGCCGAACGTTTCCTTAAACGCCCCCGCGATAACGAACGTGGGTACGCGCAAAACTCCCCTTATTATCAGGCACAGAATTTGCAAGGACGATTATTTATAATTCAAGGTCAATTGGATGATAATGTTCATTTTCAAAACCTTACCGAATATGCCAATCAGCTTATTTCAAATAATAAACAGTTCGATATGTTCGTTTATCCGAAAAAAAACCACTCTATCAAGGGTGGAACAACTCGTTTACACTTGTACAATATGATGACCGACTATCTTATAAAAAATCTATAAATGCTTCGTTTACAGACAATTGTTCTTTTCACTTTATTCGGCCTGTTCTGTTCGGCACAACAGACGATGAAATATCGAAAGATATCCAAATCGCAACCGCCCTTTACTTATGAGTTTACAACCCTTAAAAACGACACCACCATTTATGAAGGGTGGTCTAAAACGGTTTATAAACAAAAGGTAATAGAACAAGGCAAATATGCTAATAATGAATGTGTTGGTAAATGGCAATTCTTCAGTTTTAAGGGTGTTTTTGAGTATGAATTTGATTTTGATACACAAACGGTAACTAAAATTTCTGGCTCAAGCGATAAGCCCCCCTACAAATCACATCCGTCATTTTTCTTAGGAAGCCCAATAATTCCGCATCTCTTTATTGTCCAAAATGTTTTTTATCCACAAAAAGCTATCGAAAAAGATATAAAGGGCAAGGTTGTTGTAGCATTGGATATTAATGCAGATGGGAAAGTTACTGCTGCTAAAGTTGAGAGTAGTACTGCCAGAATCTTAAATGAAGAGGTGCTTAAGGCGGTTCGCAAATTCCCTAAAGAGTGGAAATGGGTTCCTGCAACAATAAACAATAAAGCCACAACCGACGTTTATCGAATTGTGGTTCATTTCGATTTAGATTAAAACACACGAAGCAGTAAACGTTATATTTTAAAAACCAAAAAAATGGTCTAATTCTTATTAAATGTTGGTGAAAAAGCGATAAATATTTCTTACCTTCGAACTCTTTTAAATCCAATGGTAAATTATATAAACTATTAACATAATAGTAACATCTCATTTATCTACAGATATAAATATTTAGTCGTTTAAAAGCTTTATTTTAATGTTTTATTCAAAATAAAAGTCATTTTTGTAAATAAATACAATAAAAAGTCGTTTTTTTGTGCAAGTTGATATTACAATGAATCAGAAGAATATATATATAAAGCCTATTATTGAGTGTTTTACAATCGATACAAACATATCGCTTGCAATGCTTTCTGATGGTGGTGGTGGCCCTCCTGGTGTTATGGCTAATCCTGCTAAGGAGCAAAAGAATCCATTTGAAACAAATCCATTTAATCAGCCAACAAAGAAAAAATAAATAAGAAAAGAGTCTACTAAGGCTCTTTTCTTATTTATAAAAATATTCTCTATTAACTTAACCTTATTGTTTTAAAAATCGTACAAATTTAAAAAATGATATTTTGTTTTCTTAGCCTATTCATTTAACCTTTATAATTCATTCGATATGAAAAAGTATCTCTTGTTTTTAGCTCTTTTAGGAAGTTTTGGTTTTGCAAAAGCTCAATTTCCTGGTTACGATAGTAGTTTACCAGAAGGGGAATCAGGAAACACTATAGTTACCAATCAAGATGTGATTTACATTACCTTTTCTGAGCCAATTATGGCTAGGGTAGGTACTGGAACAGCCGTAGTTGCTAACATTGGAGCAAGCACGGTTTATAGCGCACTCGGTAAATTTTGGGATGATTTAGCTCTCACTCAAGAATCTAAAATAATTAAAATTAATCCGCTCAACAGCTCACAAGTCATGGTTTTACTTGATAATGCTACTGTTGGAATTACGTATAATACATCAATTACATTTAGTTTTTTTGCTGGATTTGTAGTAAATGTGGCTGGTCAGCAACCATCCGATGCGATTGATTTATATTATAAAGGTGATATGCCCGTTATCGTATATCAAGATCCATCAAATGGAAAAGATAATGTTTTAACAAACGATACAATTTGGTTTAATTACACTGCAAAGGTTGCATTTAATACAACGGCTCCTGTAAAATTAACAGTAAAAAATGCTACCACTGGTGCTAATTTATGGGAGGCAACCTCTAATTCATTAGCGTCTATTAAGGTTAGTGTTGTAAATAACCGAGTTTTTCTTAAAAATGTTCCTTTGCATGTAGATTCCACATACAAGGTTATAATAAGTGATGGCTTTTTTCGCACAAAGACCACCACTGGATGGTTGCCTGTTACTGGGGTTGCTGATGGTGCTTGGAGCTTTTCAACAAAAGAGATTACTTCTGTTCCGCCTTTCACGCCTGCCCATTTGTCTGGGGGCGCATCAGCTGGGAATGATTTATCTATTACCTTCAGTGAGAATATTGTAAAAGTTGGTGGGTCTGTAGTAATTCGACGATTTTCTGATAATAGTGCTTTTGAGACGATTCCAATATCGAGTTGTAGCGTAAGTGGAGCTACGTTAACGATACCGCATAGTACGTTTGCTTCGACATTTAAATATTATGTCGAAATGACAAAAGGATGCGTTAAATCAAGTACCACCAACGTTAAATTTCCAGGAATTTATGGTAATGCAACATGGAGCTTTACATCTGTTGGGTTAAATGTTTGGGTTGGTGGAACATCTACCGATTTTACCGATGGTGCCAATTGGTCTGATGGAATCTACGACGCTCTATCTCCTGTTGTTATTGGCGCGACCAATACGTGTAAGATTACTTCGAGTGTTAATGCGCCCGACGTTACAGTAACTTCTACGGGAAAATTGGAAATTTCCTCAAGCGGGACTTTAAATATGACAGGAAAATTAAAACTTGAGAGTTCGGCTTTAAGCAATAGTTCATTAATTAATAATGGGACTATTAATGTTGCTCCAACCGACGTTTATGTTTATCAGTATGCCGCTGCAACGCCATCAAATTTAAGGAAAACGTATGCATCCCCTATTGTTGGCGCAACAGGAAATTCTGTGGGTACAACTGGCACAATTTACACATTTAATAACAGTACCGCACTATACGAAACGGTTTCTCCAGCAGCAACTTGGAATATGGCAGTAGGCTATGCAACTTATATTACCGCACCTCTTGTATTTAATGGAGCATTGGACAATAGTGCTGAGTACAACCTAACGTTGAATTACACTTCCGATCCTGGTAATGGAGCAATCTATTCTAGCCCATATAATTTGTTTGGCAACCCATATACTGCTCCATTAAATTGGAAGAGTGCTTGGTCGCAACTAAGTGCTGCAGATACGACAAGAGTACGACAAGATTGTTGGATTCACAGGGAGTATGGCAGTTGGGTTGTGATTAACGGAAAATCGGGTACAGCTTCCGATGGTGGCTCATCATCAATACCTCGTGGACATGGGTTTATGCTTCGAGCAAAACCTGGCCCTGGTGGACCTAATGTTGATGCAACCTATACCATTCAAATTAAGAAAACTCAGCTTTCATCGGAAACCAAATCGTTTTTAAAGGCCGCAGAAGTTTTACCCACAAATATTAAAATTTCGGCAATCAGTGCTAATTATTCAAGTTCAATAATTTATGGCTTTCATCCAGAGGCGTTAGGCGGTTACGATATTTACGATTCAGAAGCGTTTTCATGGCCTAACACAACTTCGGTCTACGATGATAGACTTCAAATAGCCACATACATAAATTTTGGAGGTAATCCATTAGCAATAAATACTGTACCGAACTTTATTGATAAAACAGAGTTTTTTGTTGCTTATTATGTCAAAAATCAAGGCGTATATACTATTGAGTTATCGAGTTTAGATCCAATATTTAAAGTCCCAAACACCGTTGTAACACTTACAGATAATGTTCTCAATTCTTCAACAACAATGGTTGAAGGAGATAAATATTATTTCTTTACTGCTACAACTCCTGCAGTAGTAAAAGACCGGTTTAAAATAACAATCGAAACAAATGTTCCAAACGGAATTACCACTCCAGCAAAAACTCCTGAGAGAGTTAATGTTTATTACAGCAATGCCAATATTTACGTTAATCTTTCTAACGATGAGCTAGTTAACATTGATATTTATAATATAAATGGCACAAAAGTATTACAAAGAAAGGCCGATGGATTGTCGGCTGTGATACCGTTCTCGGGCAATGGTGTTTATGTTGTAACGGTTGTAGGTAAAAAGAGCTCGAGGACAGTTAAAATAGTTGCAAATTCTGGAAACTAATCAAGGTTGTTCTTAACGTAAAATATTTAGGAGGTAGTTTAACTTACTACCTCCTTTTCTGTTTCCATACTGGAAATGTTATATAATCGTGGCATATAATTAAAATTATGAATTTCAAAAAGCTTGTGTTTGCTCTTCTCGGGTTAATGTTTCTATTGGGATGCGGTATGGGAAAGAAAAAGGAGTTTAATTTAAACCAATATCCATTCTATAACGGATTAGACTTAGGTGCTACGTACGGCTCTACAAAGACTTCGTTTAGGGTTTGGGGACCTACGGCATCGTCTGCAACCCTACGCCTTTATAATACAGGCTTAGGTGGTGCGGTAACTCAAGAAGTACAAATGGATAAAAGTAATGATGGAACTTGGATTGCAATAGTCGAGGGTGACGTCAAAAACCAATACTACACTTACCAGGCAACAATCAATGGTATTGCACTTAACGAAGTAGCCGATCCATACGCACGCACTACTGGTGCCAACGGATTACGTGGGATGGTGGTAGATTTAGGCACGACTAATCCTGTTGCATGGGAAAATGATGTACGCCCAGCTCTTAAAAATTTTAATGATATCATTATTTGGGAGATGCATGTACGCGATTTCTCTATAAATGCCAATTCTGGAATAAAAAACAGAGGTAAATATTTAGGACTAACCGAAACAGGAACAACTTCGCCTAAAGGCCAAAAAACGGGGCTCGATCATATTGTTGATTTGGGTGTGACACACGTCCATCTTTTGCCCGTGTTCGACTTTCAAACCATAGACGAGACCAAACTCAATACTCCTCAATACAATTGGGGCTATGACCCTCAAAACTATAACGTTCCAGAAGGTTCGTATTCCACCAATCCGTACGATGGCAATGTGCGTGTAACAGAATTTAAACAAATGGTGCAGGCGCTTCATGCAAAGGGAATTCGTGTTATTATGGATGTCGTATATAATCATACGGCACAAGGAAACTCGGTGCCTTTTGAGCAACTCGTACCTGGTTACTATTACCGAAAAGACTCTTTAGGCCAATTTAGTAATGGTTCTGGTTGTGGAAATGAAACAGCCTCTAATCATCCAATGTTTCAAAAATATATGGTCGAATCTCTCGTTTATTGGACAAAAGAGTATCATATTGATGGGTTTCGATTTGATTTAATGGCTATTCACGATATAGAGACCATGAACCTCATTCGAAAAGAACTTTCAAAAGTAGACAGTACTATTTTCCTCTATGGTGAAGGTTGGATGGCCTCTAAATCACCTCTTCGTAATAAATTACGAGCATCTAAAGAGAACACTTATTTGCTAAATGACATTGCAGTTTTTAGTGACGAAATACGAGATGGACTCAGAGGTAGATGGATGGAGGCCAATGAAAAAGGGTATATCTGTGGCAATCCTAAATTAACCGAATCTATCAAATATGGCATTGTGGGTGGCATAAAACACTCTCAAATAGACTATTCGAAGGTTATTTATGGCGGCAAATCTTATGTTAGTAAGCCTTCTCAATTTATTGATTATGTCTCCTGTCACGATAATCCGTGTTTGTGGGATAAGATAGCTGAAACCGCTAAAGATTTGCCCGAAATAGAACGAATTAAAATTCAGAAACTGGCCAATGGTATTGTGTTAACCTCTCAAGGTGTTCCTTTCCTACATTCTGGTGAAGAAATGGTTAGAACTAAGCAAATGGTTGAGAATTCGTACAACGCACCAGATAGCATCAACAATCTGGATTGGTCGCGCAAGTCAACCTACATAGACGTATACAATTATTATAAGAAGATGATTGCATTGCGCAAAAATCATCCAGCTTTTAGAATGGAAACAAGTATTGATATTAATAATAACTTAACGTTTCTTAAAACGCATTCTTCCACTGTTATTGCCTATAAAATTGGCAATAATGCTAATGGAGATGCTTGGAGTAATATTACCTTAGCCATAAACTCATCTGCACAAAACGACACCATTGAATTGCCAAATGGGAAATGGCAGTTAGTGGCCGATGGAGATGCAATTTCCGAAGATGGTATTGATAAAAAGGTATATACAGATAAAATTATAGTGCCAAGCAGAACTTTAATCATTCTTCGTTCTCTGTGATTGATGTGTAACCGCATATTTCCGAGCACTTCTACCTGATTTGTGTTATAAAGTGCGCCAAATAGTTGCGCACTTTACTCGTTTTTGTCCCGTACAGAAGTGCTGAGTTTAAATTAATCTACTCATATCCGATATCTCAAAGGGTTTCTTGTTGTTGTAGTTTGTAAACAGGCTAATTTTAGCAATACACCGAAACCTTATCTATTAATTTTACGGCAAAAGCGATTGCAACACACTGCCATATTATTATGCAAGGGCAATGTTCCACAACTACCCTACATCATATTAATACCACCGCCCTTGTTGCACTGCAAGGGCGGTGCATATTAATATGGTGGATTGCTGCAGTGCTACGGCAATGAAAATAGTACTATTTTTTTTTCACCTCTGTGGCTGAACTAGCTTACATCTAACTCCCATTACCAAATATTTTCGTACAACCCACCGATTGTATTTTTTCAACAATCGGTCTATTGGTTTCGAATTTTAACTATCTTTAATAGAGTTATGAGCTTTCACAAGATCTTGTTTAAGGATTAGAAGAGGGTATAAAACCATAAGGGGATTACATTTTTTATAACGAGGTATATGAAACGCATTTGTGAACGCAATTCCAAGTTAATTAAATTGAACAAGTACGTTTTGTTGCTCTTATTGCTTATTAGTATTCCAAATAAAACCCTATCGCAAACAGACAGCTTAAATATTTACGATTTAAACCTAACACAATTATCAAAACTAAAGATAACCTCTGTTTCCAAAGTCACACAGAGCCTAAACGAAGTGCCGTCATCTGTTTTTATTATTACTGGAGCGCAAATCAAGGAAAATGGATATTTTACCCTTGAAGAGGCTTTGTCGGATCTTCCGGGCTTTCAGTTTAGGAATATACTTGGCATAAACAGCTACGTTTTTCAACGCGGAATCCCTAACCAAAACAACCTAACCTTAGTACTCATTGACGGGGTACAGATAAACGAACTCAATTCTGGTGGTTTTTATGCTGGAGGTCAGTATAATTTATCAAATATTGAGCGCATAGAGGTAATTTACGGCCCCTCTTCGGTAGCCTATGGAACTAATGCTGTAACCGGAATTATCAATTTAATTACCAAAAGTGCACTAGAAAAAACCGCAAGGCTCAACGTTTTATTTGGGTCATATAATACATCAAAACTGGATTTGGATTATTGTTATGCTAACCAGAAGAAGACTTTTGGATTATCAGTATCGGGCATGGTCAAAAATTCAGATAAAGCAAATTTAAAAGGCCTTGCAGGTGACAATAACTGGACAGACCAGATGGATAATTTTGAAAATGATTATTCGTTAGATTTGAAAATTCAGTTAAAGGATTTTGCCCTTGGTACAAACTATCTTTTAAAGAGCACTTCTACGGCAACATTATTTAAGTCTGTTGGCACGTCCTATAGAGATTACGGAACCTCTTGGAATATCCAGTTTTTAAATAATTATTTGAAATACAATAAAAAGATTTTCAAAAAACTGTCTTACTCGTCGGTTTTATACAATCGTAATACTACTGTCCTTGATAATACTGTATATTCTTTGTTTGATACTGCACAAGTAGGATATTACCGCCCAAATAATTTAACTGGATTTGAAAACATACTCAATTATGATGTAACCACCTTTTTTTCAATAACTGGCGGTTTAATATTTGAATACGAGCAGCTGGCGGAAAAAGCCTCTTTGTCATATAGCCAATCCCCCGACCAAAAACCCCCAAGACCCCAAAAGCCTGTGATGGTCAACAATCACCTAACAAGCATTTTCATTGAGC
>JAYVSA010000213.1:0-3459 GCA_043775765.1 Breznakibacter sp.
AAGCGTGAAACCCCACAGCACACGGTGTGGAGCTTGCGGGAACACGGTGTGCGAGGAGTTGAAGCGGCGAACCGACAGCAAGCGCGAAGTATAGGTGGACTGGAAGTTGAAGAGAGAAACCAGAGGTGGCTTGAGATGCGCTTGGTGGCACCTCCAAACAATAAGGTTATGGGTTTGTTATAATCTCAGAATATGAAAATAGCAATCTATTACGAGGCTATCTCTTCTATTGCTTAATCTGGTTTAAAGCCTTTAAAGCCTCCGAAACATGGCCTTCGGCATTGGTAAGCGAATTAAAAACGAGCACCACAACACCTTGTTTGTTAACCACATAAGTTACTCTACCTGGCAACATGCCTAAAGCACTCGAAGGAACACCAAAAAGTTTTCGAACCACGTCGCCCTCATCGCACAACAACAGAAATGGCAGATGATATTTCTCTACAAACGCCTTATGACTCTCTGCCGATTGCCCGCTAATGCCTACCACCAAAGCGTTGGCATCCTTAAAGGCATTGTATTGATCACGAAAAGTACAAGCCTCCTTGGTGCAACCGGGTGTATCGTCTTTGGGATAGAAATAGATAACTAAATTTTGTTTTCCAACCACGTCGAGCGAATTAAAAACAACGCCATCTTTATCTGGCAAAGAAAAAACGGGCAGATGATCTCCTTCTTTTATGGAGTTTTGAGCCACACAACCTGTGACCGCAAAAAGGGCAACCACACAATAAATTATTGTTTTCATTATAATGTTGTTTTTTGGTTATAACTAGCAATAAAACAGATGGATAAGAAATAAGTTTTGAAATATTCGTTATTGAGAAATGAAAAAAACATGAAATTTTAAATAAGAAGAGCGTTACTTTACCTGCGATTCTCTATTTTTGCGCTATGAGAGAGTTTGTGAGTCATAAGTGTGAGAATATCAACCAGTTTAAACAAAATATGGTTGAATTATGTGCCAATTTTGAGTGTGCCGTCATTTTAAACTCCAACAACTATTCAGAAACCACAAATTGGTTCAACACACCATCTAATTACGATTTTCTGGCAGGTATTGATGCCATAAAAGAACCTTGCAACCATTTCAAAAATCTTCAACCATTTGCGAAAGAGAGCAAAGACTGGCTCTTTGGCTACATTGGCTACGATGCAAAGAACAGTATTGAACACCATTTAACTTCTAAAAACCGTAACAGCATAGGATTTGATGAGGTTCATTTTTTTGAACCACGGTTTGTTGTTATTGGCCACAAAGACTCTGTTAAAATAGGCTTCTTACCAAACGAAAACAGCAAAGAAGAGGTGCTTGAATTGATATTAAAACTGGAAAACGGGGAGAAGAAAACAACAGAATCAGTTACAGAATCTACAATAAACCAAACAGTTACAAAAACGAAATACACAAAAACGGTAAACACCATTAAAGATCATATTCTTAAGGGCGATGTTTACGAACTGAATTACTGTATTGAATTCAATGGCGAAAAGATCGCATTGAATCCAAGCCACGTGTACAACGATTTAACAACTCTATCGCCTACTCCCTTTTCGGCATTTCTAAAACAAAACAACAGATATCTTCTTTCGGCATCGCCCGAACGATACATTAAAAAATACGGACAAAAAATTATTTCGCAACCCATAAAGGGAACAGCAAAACGAGGCGCAACAGCTCAATTGGACAAACAGTTGATATCTGACCTGAAAAATAGCCCTAAAGAACAGGCTGAAAATATTATGATTACCGACTTGGTGAGAAACGATCTTTCTCGCATTGCAAAACGAGGCACGGTGAGGGTTGAAGAGCTTTTGGCCGTTTACAGTTTTCCGCAAGTGCATCAACTGATATCTACCGTTTCGGCCCAGGTTAAAGAAAATATCAATTGGGTAGATATACTAACGGCCACATTTCCAATGGGTTCTATGACGGGGGCTCCCAAAATAAAAGCTATGCAACTTATTGATCAATATGAAGTGACTAAACGAGGGCTCTACTCGGGTGCCGTGGGTTACATTACGCCCGAAGGTAATTTTGATTTCAACGTGGTTATCAGAAGTTTATTATACAATGCTGAGAATCAATCACTCTCCTTTATGGTTGGAAGCGCCATTACCGCCTCATCTGATGCCGAAAGTGAGTACGAAGAGTGTTTGCTAAAGGCATCGGCACTGCTTAAAGTTATAAACGGAAAATTATGAAAGAGGCAATGAAAGAGAAATTTATGGTGGCCATTGCCGAAATGGGCATTCAAAGTACCCACAAAGTAGTGGTGGCCATAAGTGGTGGCGCCGATTCTATGACACTAGCACATCTATTATACTCTACAAATCAGCCCATTATATTGGCACATTGCAACTTCAATCTACGCGGTGAGGAGTCTAATGCCGATGAGAAATTTGTTAGCGAATTTGCTCAGAGGATTAATACGCCACTTTTTATTAAATCGTTTGACACAGAAAGGGTTGCCAAAGAGCGAGGTATTTCAATAGAAATGTGTGCGCGCGACTTGCGTTACCAGTGGTTTGCGGAACTGAAAGTTACCGAAGATTGCCAATTTATTGCCACTGGGCATCATCAAAACGACTCCGTTGAAACGTTCTTCTTAAACTTGAGTCGTGGTACTGGCATAAAAGGATTAATGGGTATTTCGGCCAATAACAATGGCATTATTAGGCCACTAATCCATTTTTCGCGCGAGGAGATTGAGTTGTATCTCAAGCACCAAAATCTTTCCTTTTGCACCGACAGAACCAACTTCGAAAACATCTACTTAAGAAACAAAATCCGAAATCAGATACTTCCTATCTTTGAGGAGATTAACCCTCAATTCTCGCAAAAGGCTCTCGAAGCCATGCACCATTTAAAAGAGGTTTATGAAAGCTTCGAAATTAGACTTAAGGAAATTGAAGAGCGTATCATTGTTACCCATGGAGAACGTACGCTCATCTCGCAAAGACTCGTTAACGATTTACCAGACAAGGAGATTGTTCTTTTTGAAATTCTATCGAAATATGGATTTAACAAATCGCAAACCACCGATATTCTGAATTTCAACTCAACTCACACGGGTCAGCAATTCTTCTCAAATGAATATCGATTAATAAAAGACCGGCACAATTACATCATTGTAAAAAATAGAGACACCAATCAAGAAATCTTCTTCTTGAATAAGAACGACTCATCCATTGAAGTACCTATCAACCTACAGTTCGAGGAGATAGAGTCTTTAAATTACAATATTGTACTGCAAAAAGAGGTTGCCAATTTAGATGCCAATTTGGTTGAGTTTCCGCTTACGCTACGCCGTTGGCAACAGGGTGATACATTTAAACCATTGGGCGTAAACGGATTCAAAAAACTAAGCGACTTTTTCATCGATCAAAAGTTATCGCAAGATCAAAAAGAGAGTTGTTGGTTGCTCCTTTCGGGTGATGAAATTATTTGGGTGGTTG
>JAYVSA010000214.1:0-3194 GCA_043775765.1 Breznakibacter sp.
GGGAAAGTGGCTTTTGTGGGCGATGGGATAAACGATGCACCTGTAATTGCCCGTGCCGATATTGGAATAGCAATGGGCGCTCTCGGCTCTGATGCAGCAATAGAAACAGCCGATGTGGTACTGATGACCGACTCGCCTTCTAAAGTTGCCATAGCTATTGATGTTGCAAAGAGAACAAGAAACATTGTATGGCAGAATATCTTTTTTGCTATGGTCATAAAGCTGATTTTTATAGTTCTTGGAGTATTTGGAATTGCTACCATGTGGGAAGCGGTATTTGGCGATATAGGCGTTGCCTTAATTGCCGTTTTTAATGCAATCAGAATATTAAAAAAATAGAATAATGTCTGTTATTAAATCTATTGGAATATTTATCATTGCTGGCCTTTGCGAAATAGGCGGAGGTTACATGGTTTGGCTTTGGTTGCGTGAACAAAGACATTGGTGGTATGGTGTTGTAGGTGCTTTTGTTCTAGTTTTATACGGTGTTGTAGCAACCATGCAACCTGCAAACTTTGGTCGTGTGTATGCAGCTTATGGTGGCATTTTCATAGTTCTAGCAATACTTTGGGGTTGGAAGGTTGATGGATTTATCCCCGATAAATTTGACATTATTGGTGGACTTATTTCATTAATTGGAATGGGGGTGATTATGTTTGCACCACGAAATTGAATTAACATTTAAAGAATAAGCTATGTTCGAAAATATATATCTCCTATCGTTTTTGGTCGTTTACTTCCTCATCGTGTTTGTAGTCCCATCAATTTGGGTAAAACGCAAAACAGGCATCAACCCCTACGTATTCAAAAACACCGATTCGGCACACGATTTTCTGGGGAAAGTATCTGCGCCCATCACCTCGCTAATATTTATAGTGGCGTTAATAAATCTCTTTTATACAGCAGGGTTACAATATTTAGCACCTTTTACATGGCTCGAAATTCTGTCACTAAAAATCACAGGCTATGCAACTATTCACTTGGCTTTATTGTGGATAGTTATTGCGCAGGTACAAATGAGTAATTCGTGGAGGATAGGTATCGACCTCTCGGCAAAAACCAAACTCAAAACAAATGGACTATTTTCAGTTTCCCGAAACCCTGTATTCTTGGGTATGCTTGCTACTTTGTTAGGAGTATTCCTTATTATCCCCAACGCCATAACCCTATTAACTTTTGTTTCCTCTACCTTACTCTTTCAGGTTCAGGTACGCCTCGAAGAAGAATATCTTAAAGGTGTTCACAGTGAAGCATACAGTCAATACTGCCAAAAAGTGGGCAGATGGTTTTAACTCTTTAATAATTAATAAAATGAAAGCACATATAAGAATTATTGCAATCACAATGCTATTAAGTCTTACTGGTCAACTTCTCGCTCAATATGAAAAAGAAATTAAAAATAGTGAAGTCGAAGGATTATATCTTACACTTTCCGACTTTCAAACTAGTAAACTCACCCGTCCAACCGATATGCAACACGAGGGCGATAAAATAAAGCTCAAACAATTCTTTATTTCACCCGATATTATCGCTATCGAACAAAATAAGGAAACAATTTATTACAAAGACAGTATTTTTGCAATCCGTTTAACCAATGGCGAAAATTACCGTTTTATAAACCGAACCCCTTATTTAATTGCCGACACCTCCTATTTGTTTATTTACACTCATAAAACTACTAAAACAGAGTATAAACAATTGGGACCAACACGCAGGGCAAAAGAAGTACCTATAACACACTACTATTTTAGCACTGGCAATCAAAAAACAGTTTTAATGCTCACATTGGCAAACCTTCGCAAATATGCACTTTCCGATATATCGATACACAAAACAGTTTGCGATAAATACACTACCGATGAAATGCTCTATAAGGTTAATCCGCAAACAGGCAAATTTGAACTGAACGAAACCATAATTTCGGTTTTAAAATATTAACTGGATTCCTTAAAATGAATAACTAGCCACTCTCTACTTGTGGGGATGAGTGGCTAGTTAAAAATATTTTGTTAGTTATAACGCAATTTTTACTAACCGAATGGCATTTTCTTCTCGTGCTTCTCTTTTACTTCCAACAAGCAATTATCGAAAGAGCCTTACCAAAGCGTACAATTTCTTCTTGATTATCAGCACAATAGTTCTCTTTTACTTGCATCCCTACTTCTGTTTCGTAAATATACAAAACGGAAGTAGGCTATTTTTAGATTGAAAACCCAAAACAGTGAGATTTTATTTTTCTTATTAAAAAACGTTTGTCCATTTGGATTAATCACTTTATATCCTTCTTTTGGCTACCAAACGAACTGCCAAAGTAAAAACCTACAACTTGATTCCTCTCTTGTAACAGCGAACCGACTACCGTGCCAATAGCACCTCCAACCACTGAACCTAGTGATGTACCTAAAGCTATGGCGGTATTTTTATCTTCAATTATTTGTTGGGCAATAAAAACGCCACAAGTGGTGACGATTACTTGAAATACTACCAAAACTAAAATAAAGACAAGGTTTCGATTCATAATATTTGAGCCAATCTCGTCAACTTGTTTCTGGCCATTGGCCATGTACATTTGGCGTGCGTTAGATTTATCTGATTGCTCAATTTGTTGCCTTTGCAAATCAAGCTTAGCCATCTCGAGTTCCCAATCCATTTTGGATTGTTCTAACTCATTTATTAGGTTTTGAGCTATGGGATCATCTTTCTTTCCTCCAAGTAATTCACTAACAGCTCTGATTGATGCTCCAATAGGATTTGGAGAGGTGGCTATATTTACCACATCACCAGCTATTTCAGGTATTTTACTCGCTACATCTTTTAAAAAATCTGCAAATTTACGTCCCATAATGCTTCTTCTTAAATACTGTTTTTAACTTGCATAAACACACGATTTGAGAGCCAACCGTTAACGAACTTACGTTGGCGTGGATTGGAATCTGTAATGCCAATATAATAGTAACATTGCACTGCATTGAGCATTACTAACAACCGTTTCTGGTCGGAGTAGCCATTTGCCCTTGCAAGACTTTCAATTCCAATGACTCCATCTACAAACAAGTCCTTGCCTAGCGTGCTATCTATATTCAAATAGTTCAGTGAGCGTTGTAAGAATTTTACCGCCGATTGAGTACCACAGTTGATGGCTGTATCTAATAGCTCGTAAGCAATTGCATCGTTCTTAATTTGGTCGAACTTTG
>JAYVSA010000215.1:0-4898 GCA_043775765.1 Breznakibacter sp.
CTTCCGACCTATTTGTGGGCGAATCGTTAGCACTTATTTCTGCCCAAATACAACCAAGTTACGAGTACAAGAGTGCAAGTAACATGGTGATTACTAAAACCAACAACAACGGAACACCCGTTAGTATTGGTGTTAACTACGAAATCTATTCGCTCAATACAGATTTACCTTTAATTGCTCCAAAACTCTGGGATGACGGTTACTATCAAGATTTTGAGCAAACTACTAATATTTTAAAGTGCTTACCTTTTACATCGGAGGGATTAGAGCTCTCAAAACTAAAAACAAAAGAACTTATTACGAAAGGCAAACTGGGAATGGATGACGATAGCCTTAGTGCAAACATCGTTAATAAACTCCCAGCAGGTGTTTACCGAATAATTATAAAAGGTGATGTAAATAGAGGCGATTCAATTATTGAGAATTATAATTTTACAATTATCAACAGCCAATCGCCACTACTCGAATCACCAACTTTTTTACACATCAATTGCAACAAACATAACTTTGAGTCTACCGATACTATCAAATTTACAGTTGGAAGTAGTCTTATTGGTGCCGATGTTTATTACCAAATTGCTTGGGACAAAAACACCGAAATTGATAAAATATTTACTTCAAACAACAGTAAAACAGAAGTAAAAGTGCCAATTCCTTCCAATTACAGTGGAATGGCGAAAATAAATATTTTCACTGTTTCCGATAATCGCATCTACTTAAAAGAGGCACAAGTAAACGTGGTTTCAAAATCAAAAGAGTTAACACTTAAGCTCACCACATTTAGAGATAAAATTACACCAAACAGCAAAGAAAAATGGCAAATAGCGGTTAAATATGATAGTGTAAAAACAACCAACTCGGAGCTACTAGTTACCATGTACGATGCCTCTCTTGATGCCTTTACGCCAAACTATTTTCAAAACTTCTACAGTTTATTCTCCATCAACTATTACAACAGAAATATCAATTTAAACATGCACAGTTTGAATTATGGAAACACATGGAATACAATAAACAAACCAATAATATACAGCAACTTAACTTTTCCATCGTTAAACTGGTACGAATTCTTTAATTCAAACTACGGTGCACCGCGGATGTATTTAATGGATAAAATGGTTAGCGATGAAGAAGAAGTCGTTGCAGTTAGAGCGGTAGGTGCTGCACCTGTATTGAGGAATACAATTAAATTCACCCCACCAGTTATTAAAGCTGATGCCGAAGTGCAAAAAAATAAAAGCAAAGTTAAAGAAGAAGCACAAGCAAAGGAGCCAATTTCAAAATCCGATGTGCCACGAAAAAACTTGCAAGAGACAGCCTTCTTTTTACCCCATTTAACCACCGATTCTGCTGGGATATCAACCTTTGAATTTACATCGCCCGAAGCACTCACCACTTGGAAGCTAATGGCATTTGCACACACCACCGATGGCAAGAGTGGCACATTAGTATTCAACACAACAACACAAAAAGAGCTGATGGTGACGCCAAATTTACCCCGTTTTTTGTACCAAGACGATAGAATTTTGCTTAAAACTAACATCTCTCGCCTCTCAAACACCATCACCGAAGGAAAGGTAAAATTAACCCTAACCAATGAAGGTGGCAAAAATATAGATGCACTTATTGAAGGAACTCCAGAACAGAACTTTAAATTCAGCACTGGAAATAACGTAACCGCATCTTGGTGGATAACTGCAAAAGATTTGAAATCTGCCATTAACGTAAAAATATCAGCCGAAACAGATGGTTATTCCGATGGAGAACAACGCTTATTACCCATTTTGCCAAATACAACTCGAATGGTTGAAAGCCTCCCATTTTACGACATTGAAAAAGGAAGTAAAAGCATGAATTTCAACAAATTAAAAGAGAATGCCAGTAAAGTAGACAACCGTAAACTTACCATCAGTTATACACAGAACAGTAGCTGGGAAGTCATCAAAGCAATGCCATATTTGCTCGAAAATTCACAAGAGAACAGCGATGAACTTTTCGACAGATATTTTGCCAATGCACTATCAATAAACATCGTTAAAAACAACCCAAATATTGAGCAAACGCTCACAAATTGGGCAAATGCTAGCGATGGGAATAAAAATACACTCATCAGCAATTTAGAGAGCAATGAAGAGGCTAAATCTCTCCTTCTCGACCAAACACCGTGGTATAACGACGGAAAGAGTGAAACAGCTTCACGTAAACGCCTGGCATTGCTTCTAAATCCTTCCAAAACGGGTGCCGACAGAGCAAATACGCTCTCCAAACTTCTTGCGAACCAAATGGCAAATGGCGCTTGGCCTTGGTTTAAAGGAATGGATGCTTCGGAGTATGTGTCGCAATACATTCTTATAGGACTTATTCAAATGGCCAAAGATTCTGTTGATACAGAGCTTTACGAACCACAATATTGGCAAATGGTTGCTAGTGGAATTAATTATATGGATAATGTCTTGATAAAAAACTATAGAGATGCCTATAAACAACTAAATACCAGCAAGAAAGACACCATCACATTCCCTACTCCATCGCTCACAGACATCGAGTATTTAGCTTCACGAAAATTGTGTCCAACGGTTGAATTACCAAAGGAACTTCAAGAAATTGAAAAGATTTATTTGGCCAAGGTGAAAAACCATTGGACAGATTACTCTATTGAGAATCAGGCTCTAATAGCGCAGTGGCTCTATAGAAATGGAAACCATGAGGCATCTGCAAAAATCATGGAATCGTTGTATCAATGCGCCATCAAACAACCAGAAATGGGAAACTATTATAAGCGTGAAGCTGGATTTTATGGCTATTTTAGAAACGATATTCAAAAGCACAGTAACATCCTCAAAGCCTTTGCCGAGATTGGTGGATATAACAACCATGTAAAACTCATGCAACTTTACCTTATCCAAAACAAACGCACCAATAACTGGGAGGGTAGTAAAGCCTCTATTTCGGCCATTACCGCACTGCTTCTTGGCAATGAGAAGTGGCTTGTAACTCCTACTAAATCCGATAAACTATTTGTAGGTAATGAAGAGATTGTGCCTGATGCTGTTGAAAGTGGTACCGGAACATTCTCAAAATCATGGAATGGCACAGAAATAACGTCGTCTTTGGCCGATATTAAAATAGAGAAATACAGCACCACACCAAGCTGGGGCTCAATGATTTGGGAATATTTCACGGCCATTGATCAGGTAGAAACAAATAACCAAAATCCGCTTAAGGTAAAAAGAGAGTATCTCAAAGTAACCGAAACTTTACGTGGAAAGGTATATGAACCAGTTAACGAAAATTCAATACTGACCATTGGCGAAAAAGTTTTGGTACGACTCACTCTGACTACAGACAGACCCATGAATTACATTCATCTTAAAGACAACCGTGCAAGTTCAATGGAGACATTGGAGCTATTCTCGGGCTATAATTATAATGGAGGAGTTGGATATTACCAAAACATGAAAGATGCCTCTTCAAACTTCTACCTCGAACATCTGCCAAAAGGAACTTGGAAAGTTGAATATACAACCCGCGTTAGCCAGATTGGAACGCTGAAAAGTGGCATTTGCACAGCGCAATGCTATTACGCTCCCGAATTCTCAAATCAGACGAGCTCACGTAGCTTCACAAGCAAAGAGTAAGCGAGGTGAATAGATAGTTACAAACAAAATGGGTTGAGACGAATAATCTCAACCCATTTTGTTTGCATTTCAACGACGTCTTTTATCTGATCTTATAAAGGCGCACATTATCTAATAATGCTCTATTAATAACAAAGTTCATATTATTATCCCAGGACATAAAAGAGATTCTAAACACATTACCACCCCTTACTAAATGAACCATCACACTATTGGAGAATCCCCAGTTCGACCATTCATTGGTGCCACGCTGAGGGAAAACTAAGGAGCCAGCAATAACGTCATTTACATACAACGTACGAATTGCACAACTATTATCTGTATTCCAAGCACCACTGCCGTTCGAATAACGAACATCTAAGATAAAATCGCCTGCCTCTTTTATATCAAGCAAGCATATAACCTCTACATTTTTAGTAGTAGAAACATCCACAAAACCTTCGCCAGTATAGCCCTTCACTTGATAATCAAAAACATTCTTCTTCTCACCATCTAAATCTATAGACAAAATATCGCCCTCAGAAAAATAGCGAACTGGCTCTGATGAAAACGACTCCCAGTGCCATTGGTCAATTGCAGTAACTTTATATTCACCATTTTTACTTATTGTTACGCACGAGTCTGTTGTCGTTGTCAAAATCTCGCCATTGGCATAAACCACATATTTTACCGCATTAGCAACCTTATTCCAACAAAAAACATTCTCTTTTAAAAAAGCCATAGGAGCAGGTAGTGAAAACTTATTTTCAACTAAATTAATGCTATCAGAATCAAAAGAGCGGTTATTAAGCTCAATAACAATTTTATGATTTCCCTGTATGGTCGATGCAATTTTGTGCCCCTGTTGAAGGATACCATCCACTTTAAAAGATGTAATTTCTGAGCCAAAACCATTTACTGTTATATCGAGTTTGCTGTTTCGATACTTAAAATTTTTGAGTTCTTTTTTACCGCTGTAAGCCTTAGGAACAACAGGATTAAACAATAGACCATCGGTATCAAAACTCATCCCAAGAAATACCCTATGCACCATTGCAATATTACCTGCCATACTCCAAAGCATGTGATCGGAATTGATAGCCGTACCGTAATAATCGCCATTGGAGGCAACAAAATTCTCATAGTTGGTAAGAAAAAGAGCCGCAGCCCTATAAATGGCCGATAAACCATGAGTAAGTGCTCGCTCGTTCTTAACTTTAGCAGCTCCTAAGTTCCAATACGCTTGTACAAAAGGCCAAATGGCATTGTTATGATAAGGTG
>JAYVSA010000216.1:0-2629 GCA_043775765.1 Breznakibacter sp.
TAATGATATAGGCACCATGTGAGCCAATGGCTTTGCCAAACGTACCCACTATAAAATCGATGCGCTGAACGGTATTTGTCTCCTCACACAACCCAAGTCCATTCGCACCATTTACCCCAAATGCGTGCGCTTCATCAACGTACAAAAATGCGTTGTATTGCTCTTTTATCTGACAGAGCTTTTCTAGGTCGGCATAGTCGCCATCCATACTAAAAACCGATTCGGTAACAATAAAAACACGCTCGTAATTGGCACGATGTTTTTTTAGCAAAAGCTCTAAATGATTGAGTTTATTGTGTTGATAACGCTCGAATTTGGCGTCGCACAGGCGCAATCCATCAATGATGCTGGCATGTACATATTTATCGGCAAGAATCAGGTCGTTTTTGGTGGTTAATGCTGGCAAAATACCAATATTGGCGTGGTAACCAGAGTTAAAGACGAGAGCCGATTCGCGTCCGTAAAGCTCTGCCAGCAACCGCTCGAGCTCATCCATCTCACAAAAATTACCCGTTAATAGGCGAGATGAAGTGGAGCCAAAAAGGAAGTTTGGTGAATTATTTAAACTCGTCAAGAACTCATCTTGCAACGTTTTATTGGCAGAAAGACCGAGATAGTCGTTGGAAGAGAAGTTGAGGTATTTCGCACCTTCGTATGTTACAAATCGTCCATCCGACAGAATGGTTCTAAGTTGTCGATACGCTCCATTTTCTTTCAGTTCGTCGAGTTCTTGCTGATATTTTTGTTCGTATTTCTGGGTCATTTGTCTTATATCGTTTCTAGAATGGCAAGCATGGCCGATGTAACTTCCGACAACTCATCGGGTTGTATTACAAATGGCGGTGTTGTATAGATGAGCTTACCAAATGGACGCAACCAAACGCCACGGTCCACAAAGAACTGCTGCATCTTAGCCATAGAAATCGGTTCATTCATCTCAATAACACCTATTGCACCCAATACTCTCACATCGGCAACATTTTTATTGTTTTTTGCCAATTTCAACTCTTCCGTGAGCTGATTTTCAATGGCTTTTACTTTGGGTAGAGGAGAATCGTGCAACATCAAATCGATAGAGGCATTAGCAGCCGCACAGGCAAGCGGATTACCCATAAAGGTTGGTCCGTGCATAAATACTCCTGGATTTCCGTGCGAAATAATCTCAGCAATGTGCGTAGTGGTCAAAACGGCTGCCAGAGTCATATATCCACCCGTGAGCGCTTTGCCCAAACACATAATATCCGGACTAACACCTGCCCATTCACAAGCAAACATCTTTCCGCTTCTTCCAAATCCAGTTGCAATTTCATCGGCAATCAAAAGCACATCATACTCGTTGCACAAACGTCTGGCCTCTCTCAAATAGGTTGGCGAATAAAACTTCATGCCACCAGCGCCCTGAACAATGGGCTCCAAAATAACGGCTGCAGTATTGTGTCTGTTTTTCATCAAACACTCCTCTAAAGCACGAATTTCTTCAGGATTCCATTCATCGTAAAAACCAACCTTTGGCGATGGCACAAAATGCTGCAACGGCAAGGCACCACTAAAAATACTATGCATTCCTGTATCTGGGTCGCAAACCGACATGGCGTGCCACGTATCACCATGATAACCAGACCGTAAAGATATAAATTTATTCTTCTCCGCTTTTTCGCACGAATGCCAGTATTGAAGCGCCATTTTCATAGCTACCTCCACGGCAACCGAGCCCGAATCGCAAAAAAAGAGTTTTTGAAGAGGTTCTGGTGTTAAATCAATAAGCTTACGTGCGAGTTCCACGGCTGGTTTGTGCGTTATTCCGCCAAACATCACGTGCGACATCTCATCTATTTGCTTTTTGAGCGCCTCGTTAATATACGGATGGTTGTAACCATGTACCGCCGACCACCAAGACGACATCCCATCAACCATTTTACGACCATCTTCGAGCTCTAAACGAACTCCATTGGCCAATTTAACGGGGTAAACGGGCAATGGATTTACCATAGACGTGTACGGGTGCCAAATATGGTGTTTATCGAAACTCAGAACCTCTTCAATTCTCATAAATTAGCGAATTATCTCAAGTTTCATATCACTGAATAACTTCAAATCGTCTTCAACCGTTGTACCCACAGTGGTTAGCAGGTTACCCACAAGCGCCGCACTAATACCACTTTCAAGCGCTTTCTTTTGAAGATGTGCAATAGAAATTCTGCCACCTGCAAAACGAATCTGAGCTTTTGGATTAATGATACGGAAGAGGGCAAAAGTCGTCAACACCTCTTCATCGGTCAACCCCGCTTGTCCTTCCAACGCCGTGCCTTCAATAGCTTGAAGCAGGTTTAATGGAATAGAATCGGCACCAACTTTACGCAGTTCCAAAGCCAATTCAATGCGCTGCTGCATATTTTCGCCCATGCCTATAATACCTCCCGAACAGATGGATAAACCAACCTCTTTTGCCCAACCAATGGTTTGAATTTTGTCCTCCATGGTGTGCGTAGTAACGAGTTTCTCAAAGTGCGATGGAGCTGTTTCGAGGTTACAGTGGTAATGCTCAACGCCTACATCTTTCAGTTCCTGAAGTTGCTCTTTGTACATCAACCCCATAGAGGCACAAAGTTTAATGTCTGTCTCTTTTTTG
>JAYVSA010000217.1:0-3273 GCA_043775765.1 Breznakibacter sp.
TGATTAGTGCCATTGAGCCTCAGATTGATATAACAAGCCGAAACATGAAGGTTCGGGCGCGTTTGAGTACAAGCACAATTCATCCAGGGGCATTTGTGAAAGTGTCGCTCAACAAGGCGGAACAAGGTATTTTAGTACCATCGAATGCCATTATTCCTGATGCTAATTCGAACCAAGTGGTGGTAATAAAAGCGGGTAGAGCGGTATTTACCAGTGTTGAAACGGGAGTACGTAGAGCCAATGATGTTCAGCTACTTAGTGGCATTTCGGCGGGAGATTCGATGGTGGTAAGTGGAGTTCTTTTTGTGCGTCCGAAAGCGGTGGTTAAGATTAGAAAAGTGGTAGAGGAACAATAGAAATTTAACAAATAACCTCTCATAAATAGAATGACAAAAATTTAAAGATGAATATATCAGAATTATCGCTTAAACGTCCGGTTCTGGCAACGGTGATGAATGTTTTCATTGTGTTGTTTGGAATTATTGGCTACTATTTTTTGGGAGTTCGCGAATATCCTGCCATTGATCCGCCCATGATTTCGGTGAGTACATCTTATATTGGTGCCAATGCCGATATTGTTGAAAGTCAGATTACTGAGCCACTTGAAAAGGCTATTAATGGCATTCCTGGCATTCGAACAATTTCATCATCAAGTTCGGTGGGAAGTAGCAACATAACGGTAGAATTTACGGTGAACGCTGACCTTGAAACAGCCGCCAACGACGTACGCGACAAGGTAAGTCAGGCGGTGCGAAATTTACCACAAGACATTGATAGTCCGCCCGTTGTAACGAAAGCAGATGCCAACAGCGATTTTATAATTCTAATGGCCATACAAAGTCCGAGTATGGGATTGATGGAGTTGAGCGATTATGCAGAAAATACCCTTCAAAATAAGTTTCAGACCATACCCGAGGTGAGCGCCGTAAATGTGCTTGGACAAAAACGTCCGGCCATGCGATTATGGATAGACCCCGACAAATTGAATGCTTACGGATTGGCCTTTAACGACATCACTACGGTATTAAAAAAGGAGAATGTGGAGTTTCCATCGGGTAAGATTTACGGGAACAAAACAGAGCTCACCATTAGAGCCATTGGGCGTTTGACAACCGAAAAAGATTTTCAAGATTTAATTATTCGGGGTGATTCCAGAGGCGTTGTTCGCCTAAGCGATGTAGCAAAAGTAGAGATTGGCCCCGAGCGATATGAGCAGAGTTGGCGTCTCAATGGTGTGAGCGCAGTAGGAATAGCCATTGTACCGCAACCAGGAGCCAATTATATCAATATATCGAACGAGTTTAACAAGCGTTTGGAACAGGTGAAGCAGTCGCAACAAGGCGGCGACCTAGTCTTTAGAACCCTTATAGACAACACGGAAAACGTACGCCGATCACTTACGGAAGTGAAAGAGACACTGGCCATTTCCCTCATGCTGGTAATTTTGGTTATCTACCTCTTTTTTAGGAGCTGGGCCATTGCCATTCGCCCACTGATAGACATCCCTATATCTCTGATATTCACATTCTTTGTAATGTATTTGGCAGGTTTTTCCATCAACATATTAACACTTTTGGCCATTGTTTTGGCAACTGGTTTGGTGGTAGATGACGGAATAGTCGTCACGGAGAACATCTTTAGAAAGTTTGAACGCGGAATGCCAATTAAACAGGCAGCTTTAGAGGGCAGTAAAGAGATATTCTTTGCCGTAATATCGACCTCTATTACATTGGCCATTGTATTTTTACCTGTACTATTTTTGCAAGGCTTTGTGGGTAGTTTATTCCGCGAATTTGGAATTGTGGTGGCGAGTGCAGTACTTATCTCAGCCTTTGTATCGCTAACCATTACGCCAGTTTTAAATGTTTTATTAAGTCGTAAGAATGCACAACATGGCAGTTTTTATCTGAAGACAGAGCCGTTTTTTGAAGCTTTTGAAAACGGGTACAAACGCTATTTAAACAAATTCATTCATTACAGATGGATCGCTTGGGCGATAGTGATAACCTGCGTTGCCATGATATTTCTTATTGGACGCACCATTCAAAGCGAGATAGCTCCGCTCGAAGATAAGAGCATGATGCGCCTACAAATTGCAGGACCTGAAGGAGCTAGTTATAACTACATGACCAAAGCGGTTGGCGATTTTGAGAGTTTTATGATTGATTCAATACCCGAGGGCGACTTCACCTTCTTCTCGGTGCCAGGATACAGCAGTACTGGGTTAAACAGTGCTATGGGCCGTTTGGGCTTAGTCTCGAAAGATGAACGATCACGAAGTCAGAGCGAGGTAGCCAAAGAGGTCTCTAAAAAAGCTATGCGCTTCAACAACATACGCATCTTTCCGGTAGAGGAGCAAACTATTTCGGTTGGACTCGGGTCGAAAGGAGCCTTACCCGTGCAATTTGTGGTTCAGAATCTCGATTTTGAGAAGCTGAAATCCATTATACCGCAGTTTTTGGATGCCGTAAAAGCCGACAAAACCTTTCAGAACGTGGATGTGAACCTCAAGTTCAATAAACCCGAAGCCGACATTACCATAGACCGTATTAAAGCGCGTGAAATGGGACTCACCGTTAGTGATATTGGCGATGTACTACAAAGTGCCTTTAGCGGACGCCGATTGGACTACTTTATCATGAACGGCAAGCAGTATCAGGTGATATCGCAAGTAAAGCTTGGCGATAGACAGGAGATTGCCGACATTTCAAAACTCTATGTGCGTAATAACAAGGGGGTTAATATTTCGTTGGAGTCGGTAATTACCATTCAACCTTCGGCAAACCCACCTACTCTATTCCATTTTAACCGATATAAGGCGGCCACGTTTTCGGCATCACTGGCTGAAGGGAAAACCATTGGAGATGGTGTAAAAGCGATGCAAGCCATTGCCGATAAGATGTTGGACGATAGTTACCAAACATCGCTCAATGGCCCATCGCGCGACTATGCCGAGAGTTCATCCAACACCGCTTTTGCCTTTATGCTCGCCTTGGTACTCATTTATTTGGTGTTAGCAGCTCAGTTTGAGAGTTTCAAAGACCCATTCACCATTATGCTCACCGTGCCATTAGCCATTGCGGGTGCTCTGTTGAGCTTGTGGCTCTTTAACCAAACGCTAAATATATTCTCAGAAATTGGTATGATTATGCTCATTGGTTTGGTAACAAAAAACGGTATCCTGATAGTGGAGTTTGCCAACAAAAAACGTGAGCAGGGAATTGCTATTCGCGAGGCTGTGGTAGAGGCATCTGCGCAACGTTTACGCCCGAT
>JAYVSA010000218.1:0-10690 GCA_043775765.1 Breznakibacter sp.
GCTGGTATAGTGCATTTCATTTGGAAAGAGGAAGTGGCGCAAGAACGCGGCAGCATTCATGGTGTTTCCATTTCCAATGGTGATGCTCTCAGAGATGTCGGAAATTATTTCAATGACTTTTTTGTTCTCGTCGAAATTGATGCCCTGTTGCTCAAAGTAGCCAAACACAATGGTTTCGCCGACTTCAATTGTACCAGAATCGGGCTGAATGCTTTGAGTGAGAATATTGAGGAAGGTTGATTTGCCTGTTCCGTTGTTGCCCACCACTCCAACTTTCTCTTTGCGAGAGAATTTGTAGGTAAAATCATCGAGAATAATTTTATCGTCGAAGCGTTTTTTGATATTGGCGAATTCGATAATTTTTGTGCCTAGGCGAGATGATTTTATGTCGAGATTTAGAGCCGCTTCACGTGTGGATTGAGAGGCTTTGTCTTTTAGATCGTAAAATGCGTCTATTCGGTATTTTGCTTTAGTAGCACGAGCTTGAGGCATCCGATTCATCCAATCTTGCTCTTTGCGGAGTAGGTTTTTTGCGCGTTCAATTTCGGTGTTTTTCATTGTAATCCGATCGTCACGCTTCTCTAGAAAATAGGAGTAATTACCTTTGTAGGTATAGAGCGTTTGGTCGGCAAGTTCCACAATTTCATTACAAACTCGATCGAGAAAATAACGGTCGTGTGTTACCATGAGTAACGTGGCTTTAGAACGATTAAGGTACTCTTCGAGCCACTCAATCATGTTGAGGTCGAGGTGATTTGTAGGTTCGTCGAGAATTAAGAAATCGGGTTCAGAGATAAGGGTAGAAGCTAACGCAACGCGTTTTTTTTGTCCGCCCGATAGTTCGCGAATAGGTTGATCGAACTTGGTGATGTTAAGCTCGTTAAGGATTTGTTTGATGCGTGCTTCATAGTCCCAAGCGCCAAGTTTATCCATTTCAGACATCAGATATCCGAGCTCATCGTGGTTGTTGGTTGCCAAGGCATGTTCGTAATCTTTAATGGTTTTAACAACATCGCTGTTGGTAGCAAAAACGGCTTCAATAACAGTTGCATTTCCATCAACCACAGGATCTTGAGGCAGATAGCCCACTTTAATGCCACTTCTAAAAGTAATTTTACCTAAGTCGGGTTGAATGATTCCCGAAATAATGTTCATTAGGGTTGTTTTTCCAGCACCATTTTTAGCAATGAGCGCCACTTTTTGTCCTTCGCCAATGCCGTAAGATAGATTTTCGAAAAGTGCTGCTTCGCCCCAGTGGTGGGTAAGGGACTCTATTGAGAGGTAGTTTATCATACTTAAAAAATGAGGTGCAAAGGTAGCTAAATGTTTTGGTTTTGAAGGGTAAATACTCTCGAAAACTTTAACTCTGCAACCGCAAGCTTATTGAAGTACTTGCGAGGTGTTTTGACCCTTGAGAGCTGGCCTCCGACTTTATGGATATGGCATTACTATCTGCATATAAAAACAGAGAACCCACCAGATTAGCTTCTAGTGGGTTCTATTGAGAAATAAATATTTTCAACTACACGTAGGGTGTGATGGCTACGTAATCTTCAATTTTCGCATCATTGATAAGGGCTTCGATGATTTGACGGCCAACTGGATGAAGGTCGGGCGTAAGGAATTGTGAAGCCTCTTTTTTGAAGAATTCGGTAAGCATAAAGGCACCTTTGTCGTAAGCTTTTTTACCCACTTCTGGTTGCTCATGAACGCGCAGAAGGAATGATGGAATGTAGGTTCCGTCTATCTTAAGCGAGTCTATGTTCCAGCCTAAAATTGGGCAACGCGACTCTTGCATTTGTGTGTCTTTGAACTTGGCACTACCACGAAGTGCAATGTATTCGCGTACAATCCATTCGCCCATAAAGCCTACTTTGTAAGCACCTATGTACTGATTTGGAATTAACACATAGCGTGTAGATGGAGTACGGAGCATTTGCTCAAGTAGAAGATTTGCTTGCGTAACACGTTGTCCGGTTGCAAAAGGCCAATATGAACCAACGCCTTCACTAATAAGACCTTCGGCACTTACAATACTTGGATTTGCATGTCCACGAGGGGCAACAAGTCTCCAAAGCCAAGCCAGTGACATAGGAAGAATGTGCAACATACCTACAATGCCGTAGTTTGGTGTTTCACGAGTGGTAGGCGGAGTGCGAATACCGAAACTTCTAAGGTCTACGGCCATTGGTTCTGCAATGGTGTTTTTCACAAATTCACGTGGCATAATAACGCGTGGATTTGGACACGATTTGCCTGGGCTGTCTTGAATATGATCCCAAATAAGAGCTGTTGAATTTGGTTCGCCCTCTATATTTAAAAAGATAAGTGGTTGTGGTGGATGAATGGTAAGTCCTTCTAATTCAGGCTCAGTACCATATTTTTTGATGTGATCGACTCTAAAGAACCAAGAAGCTTCAGCATCGGCAACAACTAATTTCTTAGAGTCGTTTTGGATAGATGGATGACAAAGTGCCATATCATCAGTAATAGGCTGAAGGTCGCAAGTATCTGAAAGATCGATAATGATTTTCTCTTTTGTGTCGATATTTTGACCAACCAGAATACGACCATCAGGACGGCGGTGTATTTCACCAATCATCTCGCTTTTGCCACCACCGCTGGCACCTTCATGCATAATAACAAACTCGTTATCATAAGGAGTGGTAATTTTAACCGTAGCACCGTGTAGTGTAACCCAACCTTCGCTCTCTCCAATATTCAATAAGATACCATAAACCCCTTTTTTAGCACTTGGGCCTGGGTAAAGATTGAACGAGAATAGTTCGTGTAGGTTATCGAGACGGTTATGAACAACGACTTGTTTTCCATCGTAATATGAGTGACGGAATGGTGGAACAAGATAGATGATAGCTTTTGGGGTAAAGTTCTCAGGGATTTCATTTTTTGGAAAGAAACCTTGCAAATCAGCCAGTCCAGCAGCAAAAAAGCCTGAGTTGGCAGGTGCAATGAGGAGTGATTGAAATCCGAACTGAAGTCCGCCAGACATAAATGGCATTACTATAAGTTGTTCTTGATCTCTAAGCCACTCGAATGATTTTTGACGAATTGGTTCGAAGTCGGTGCCAAAACGCTCTTTGTGAGTAGGTTTATCAGTAGGTTTGTTGTCGGCAATAACCATACAATCGGGGTCGCGACGACGCATATAAATGTCTGTGTAGTTTGCGGCTAAACCATTTTTACACTTGGTTACCGTTGCTTCAACAAAACGCTTACCACCATCAATATTGTAGGCAACTTCTAAAACATCCTTTTGCCCACCCATTGCAAGTTCAAGCAAGTGGTCTCTTGATTCTGGAATAATAATAGACTTTCCCTGCAATAGATTCTTTACATCTTCAGAAAGATGAAAGTACTCATTCAAATCGCTCATTTGTCTTTATTTTAATAATTTCTTGGTTGTTCTACGCTACTGAAATATTTAATTCTTAGGTCAATAGTTAAGTGTAATTTAATTATTGAAGCAAAAGTAAATGAAATTTAATTTTTTACTTGTGCAAAATAAATAATTTTAATCTACTTTTGCAACTGACATTCAGACAACAGAGAGTGTTTTTTGACTAATAAGGGCAGTATTAACATTATTTAAGTGTATTGGCTTTAATTTTAAGGGGTTAATGGCGAAAAATATGTTTTTTAACAGAGATTTGTCAGATATTGGGGGTTTGTTTTTTTAGTTTGGATAAATGGATAAGATTGGCGAAAGAATTAGACGTCGAAGAGAGCATCTCGATCTTCCGATGAATATGTTAGCTAAAGGAATTGGTTTAACATCAAGTATGCTGTCGCAAATTGAGACTGGAAAGGCTTTTCCATCGTTGCACACAATAAAACATATAGCCGATTATTTAACCACATCGGTTGGTGCATTAATAGGTGAAAACGATACATTTGCTAATAATCCGGTTCTATCGTGGGAAGATAAAAAGATGGTAAAGAAGTCCGATAATGGTGCAACTCTTTATTTATTAGCTAATTACAGTCCTTTGCAAACCATGGAGACCTATATGGTAGAACTTGAGCCTGGTGGAAGTTCAAAAGATTTAATAGACAGCCGGAGAAACGGTCAGGAGTTTGTTTTTACGCTTGAAGGCGAACTCGATATTGAGCTCAAGGATAAGAGATATTTGCTTGAAAACAAAGGGAGCATCTACTTTTATTCACATGATTTAAAAAGTTTTAAGAATTCTACATCGGGTATTGTTAATATATTGTGGGTTATTTCTCCCATCAGAATGTAAAAAAGATTTTGGAAGTTTGACAACATAGAAGTTCATAAATAGAAATCCATTTAATGTTATAGATTATGAAACGTACGAGCAACGAAGAAAATAGCTTAATAGTGAAACACATTACTGAATCGGCTATTAAGGCATCTAAGATTGATTCAGCTCTTTTTGAAAAATTTAGCGTTAAACGTGGCTTGCGTAATGCCGATCATACAGGTGTTTTGGTTGGATTAACAAATGTAGGCGATGTAGTTGGTTACCAAAAAGAGGGCGATGCTCTTGTACCAGTAGATGGAAAACTTATTTATAGAGGTATTGACGTGGAGGCGCTGGTGCAGGGTGCAATTGACCAAAAACGACATGGGTTCGATGAGGTTATTTATTTGTTGCTTTCGGGTAAATTGCCCAATAGTACGGAGCTTGCCGATTTTATGACGCACATGGGTTCATTGCGCGAGTTGCCCGATGATTTTACCAACAACATGATATTGTCGAATAAAGGACACGATGTAATGAATATGTTGGCGCGTTCTGTACTTGGATTGTATACTCTCGACAAAAATGTGGACGATATTTCTACTGAAAATTTGGTGGCTCAATCGTTGAATTTAATTGCTAAGTTCCCCACTATTATAGCGTATTCTTATCATTCAATGCGCCATTTCTATCAACATAAAACACTGTCTATCAGGCATCCGAATCCAACCATGAGTACTGCAGAAAACTTTTTGTTGATGATAAAAGGCGAAGGTAAATACACCAAATTGGAAGCTGACATTTTAGATTTGTCACTGATTCTACACGCCGATCATGGTGGTGGTAATAACTCAACATTTACCATAAGAGTTACAAGTTCTACACAAACGGATACCTATTCGGCTGTGGCATCCGCTATTGCGTCGCTAAAAGGTCCGTTGCATGGAGGAGCTAACCACGAAGTCCTTTGTATGATGGATAATATAAAAGCTAACGTGAAGGATTGGGCTAATAAGCAAGAGGTTACCGACTATCTTATCAAGATGTTAAATAAAAAAGCTTACGACAAATCGGGTAAGATTTATGGTATTGGCCATGCTGTTTATACCATTTCCGATCCTCGTGCGGTTCTTTTGAAGAAACAAGCTCGCGAACTGGCCATTGAGAAAGGACGGTTGAATGAATTTGAACTTTATGAGATGATTGAAAAATTAGCTCCCGAAATATTCTATGAGTTTAAAGGCGATAAAGTTGCCAAACGTGTTTGTGCCAATGTTGACTTTTATTCGGGTTTTGTATATAACTGTATTGGCATTAAAGAGTCGGTTTATACGCCATTGTTTGCTATGTCGCGTATTGCGGGTTGGTGTTCTCACCGTTTAGAAGAGCTTACGTTTGACGCTGGCAGAATTATTAGACCAGCTTACAAAAATGTGTTTCCACAACAAAACTACATCAGTTTGGAAGATAGAGATTAATTTTATCGAGTGATTAAAGTAACAAACAAGAGGCTGTCCTATTTCAGAACAGCCTCTTGTTTGTTAAAACATCCATAATACCAATGGCACAATACAACCCGCAAGCGCTTTGTAATCATCCGGGTTACACTATTTGCCATATTTAATATCTTAAAAGAGAAAATAAAAGAGAAGATAAAGGGTACGATAAAAAATAAAGATGCTAATTTTGTGTCATTAAAAAACTTAAGCTTCACTCAAATGAACCTAAAGCAAACCACCTACCTAAGAATACTTTCTGTATCGTCGGCAATCATTGCATTGGTATTAGTTGTTCAATTATTTGTATTCTCTTCGCCTTACGCATACAGCAAATCTGAGAGAAAAGCTATTGAACTGGGCTCACGTACATTGATTCCATCAATTTCAATGCCTTCGAAATTAAGTTTCGCTGACGAAGAAGTACCCTTAAACAACCAAATTGTAAAAGAAAGTCTTGATCGTGAGTTACTGGTAAATGCCTATTGGCAATCGCAAACGCTACTCTTTATCAAAAGAGCCGATCGTTATTTCTCAATCATTGAGCCCATCTTAAAAGAACAAGGAGTGCCCGATGATTTTAAATATCTGGCTGTTATTGAGAGTAGTTTGATTCCAAGAGCCGTTTCAGGATCTGGAGCCGTTGGATTGTGGCAGTTTATGGAAAAAACAGGAAAAGAATACGGCTTGGAGATTAATAAAGAGATTGATGAACGTTATAATATTGAAAAATCTACTATTGCGGCATGTAAATATCTTAAAAATTCAAAAGCAAAATTAGGAAGCTGGACACTTGCAGCAGCGTCTTATAATGCAGGTGCTGGAGGAATCGATACGCAATTAGATCGTCAAAAATCAGATTCATATTACAATCTTTATCTCAATGAAGAGACCAGTCGATACGTCTATCGTATTTTGGCTGCTAAAACAATTTTAACGTATCCTGAAAAATTTGGATTCTTGGTAGATGCAAGTGAGAAATATCCTATATGGCAAACTAAAGACATTGAAATAAACTCTGGAGTTTGTGATTTGGCACAGTTTTCCATTGCAAATGGTGTTTCATATAAAGAGTTAAAAGAGTTAAATCCTTGGCTTCGAGATAATCAACTCACCAATTTAAGCGGAAAGAAATACACCATCAAAATACTCACAAACCGTGATGCTATAAAGTCAAACAGTAGTGATTATACTCAAGACGAGGCAAAAAAATAAAAAGGTATAAAACAAAGAATGACCATATCAACATGATAAATGGTCATTCTTTGTTTATGCCTTCTCGTTTTTTTAAAATCGAAACCCAATCAACCAATTATTCTCATAAAAAACAATATCTTGTTGAGCTCTGTCTATATTATAGTGATTAGAAGTATGGATATTTAGCATTTGAACATAGCCATATTTAAGGTCGGATTCTAAGTAAATAACCTTGGATAAATTAACTTGAATACCAATTTTAGCGTTAGCACCCCAACCCGCAAAATTCCAAAAATGATTTCTTCCACTCCCAAATAAACGGGAATCTGTTCTTGGAACAATCGTTCCAAATCCTATTCCGCTCATGAAGGAGACTCCCAATCTATCGTGTTTTGAATATTGCCATAACTTATCATGACGTTCAAGATCAACTGTTGCATAATTAAACCCATCTGTATGTTCGTAACTCAGGAATGTTGCAGGCTCCATAATAACCTGTGTATTATTATAAAGTCCATTCGGCGCATATACCGAGTTCATTTTTTCCATATTTGCTTGCATAACTTGGTCTGGCACTTTTGTTGGATCCAAATAACCATACATCTTTAAACTCTGATAATCGACAGCCACATATTTCATGTGATCCCATCCAACAGAGACACTGTATTTATCGGAAATATAGTAGCCCACACGAAAATTAAATTGAGGAATAGACCAAGTAGAGGGATTAATATAATCTAAACTTAATTTACTAGGCCTGTCATTTGCAACTACATCATATAGAATGAAGTCGTGTCCTTGACCCGTAAAATGAATATCACTCTTGTCGTACATAGAACGGTTATAACCCCATGTGACAAAGAATTTTCCTTTTTCGTGAATTTTAAATTGTGTAATAATTTTCCCGTCATCAGCTCCTTCAGCAAATGTGGATAAATTTACAGTAAAGAGTAGCAAAAGCACAAATTTAGTTACTCTTTCAAATGGTAGATAATAATTGTAGTTCATAATCAAATTAGTTAGATAAGTAATGAAACAACTTAAATGTCGCAGAATTTACATCCCTTATGGCTGAATACAAACAATCTAAATACGCCATTTATTTTGCTCATTACTTAATGTTAGAATAATACAAGAACGTTCAGCAAAATAGTTGAACGATTCAATATTAGATAAACAATAAAGTTGGTAAAATGATTAATCGATTGTAAAATAAATATTTCTGATGGCTCAGAAGTAAGATTGATGGTTATATCAAATTTGGCTAAAGTTCTTTTGTATATTCAAAAAAAGAACCACACCTTTGAAGTGTGGCCTAATTGTATTATACATGGCAAGGTATCATTTTTACTCTTTTAAACTCAACATTTTCAGTATAAGAACCTTTAAAATTTGCCCTCCATTACTATTACAGCTTTACCCATTATTTCTACCATTTTACCGCTTACGCTTCGCGTTTTCACGTATCCACCACGTTGCGAGGCTTGTAGAGAGGTGAATTCATTACGATGCAATCTCTCTTTCCAAAAGGCAGTTAAAGCACATTGAGCTGGGCCAGAAACATCTTCTTCATTAATACCATGATTTGGCGTAAAACTACGCTGAATATAGTCGGCTTCACCCTTTTGACCCTGAGTGGTAATAACAAGATGACCATAATCGGAGTGGCGCATTTTCACGAAGTGCGGAAGTGCCCTACGAACATCTTCATGATCTTTAAAATAAGCCAAATACCAATCGTGCGAACACTTATAAAGTTCTAATGGATTTAGCCCCGTTATTTCAACAAAATCAGGCGTTATCTCTGTTGGCAACACTTGATATTCGGGAAATATTACTTTGTAGTAACCGTTTTCTGTGGTTACTAATATGTCGTTTTTGGCAGTTTTGAATAAGACAGATTCAGGTGTAGTGGCATCATTGATGAAATGCAACACATGAGCAGCCGCAATAGCCGCATGTGCACACAAAGAAACCTCTGCAAATTTTGTAAAAAACCTTATAGTATAGCCTGTAGGTTGCTTAACCAAGAAAGCTGTTTGATTGAGACCAAATTCTGCAGCCAGAATATTTAAAAAATTGCCTTCTGCTGGTTTCTGAAGAATACACACACCTGTAGGATTGCCCTGAAAAGGTTTATCTGTAAAGGCATCAACCTGAAAAAATCGATTTTCAATTTTAGTGGTTTCCATGGTTGTATTGAGTTTTATATGTATGAATTTACACCTTTAAATTACGTATTTATAATGAATAAGTAATCATTTTGAATAATAATTTATTTTGAATTCATTGGAATAATGAAGCTCTAGGCAAATAAAACAACACAATAGTTTAACATTTAGTTAATGTTAAAGCAACATTCAAAGAGTTACTTTGCTATTGAGAAAGCATGGCCTTTGCACATCAAAAAGGTATTTGGTAGAATAAAATAATGAATAACAGCTATGGATTTATTAAACGTTATGTGGTGCAATAAAATTTTAAAATTTAATAATTGGAGGTGCCTATTTTTTGTATTGGCACTATTTTTTATATCTGTCACGGCATCCGCACAAGAACTAAAGATAAAAGCCACCTTTACACTTAATATCATAAAATATATTGGATGGACGGATGCTCAAAAGGAGGGTGATTTTGTTATTGGAGTGGTGGGAAAGGAAGCTTTATCTGCGGCCATTAGAGAACAAGCAGAAGGGCGCAAATTTGGATTTCAGAACATTATTGTGCGAGATTTTTCTAAAGCCAACAAAATATCACCGTGTCAGGTTTTATATGTTGGTGAGAATGCAATGTATGATTTATTGAGCGACAAGATTATTCAAAATTGTGGCGGAAAAGGTTTTTTGCTTATAACAGAAGATTTGCGAGCACTTGAAAAAGGCTCTGTTGTAAATTTTTATATGGACGGAAACAGTGTTAAATTTGAAATATCGCAGTTCAATGCCACTAAACTAGATATCACCTATAACTCCAAACTCGAGACCCTGGCATCTAGTGTTCAGCGGTAGTTATCATCCTTTTTTTAGGGAGAAACTAAAGGTGGATCCTACCCCAACAGCACTTCTAACGGTTATGGTTTCGTTGTGAGCTTCAATAATATGTTTTACAATGGATAACCCTAATCCACTACCTCCTACAGCACGTGTACGTCCTTTATCGGCTCGATAAAAACGCTCGAAAACACGCGGCAATACAGATGGATCCATGCCAATACCGTTATCTTTAACCTCAATTAAAATATGGTCGAACAAGTCGATAAATTGAATTTTTGTGCGTCCATCCTCAATGCCATATTTGATGGAGTTTGAAATTAAATTGGTTAGTACTTGCTCAATTCGAGCTCTATCGGCAAACACTTCTAATTTTTGACTCGCATCATTTCGGATTTGAATTTTAACTCCTTTTTCATTGCCATTAAGGTCTTTTTGCTCAACAACCTCTCGGCATAAAGCAACTATATCGAAGCGTTCTTTCTGAAGTTCCAAGAAGCCAGTTTCTAAATTGGCTACCTCCTCCAAGTTACTGATGATGTTTATAAGTCGATCAATATTCTTTTCCGATTTTGACAAATAAAGTTTATTAATGGAAGGGTCGTCTATTCCGCCATCCAAGAGGGTAAGAATATATCCTTGTATAGTAAAAATGGGTGTTTTAAGCTCATGCGAGACGTTACCGATAAACTCCTTTCGGTAGCGTTCCATGACTCTTAATCGCTTTAGTTCATCTTCCGATTGTTGAGCCCAAATCATGATATCGTTATCTATTTGAGAA